>NZ_VPDL01000020.1:0-63912 GCF_013417705.1 Acinetobacter sp. YH12235
TTAATGGAAAAATCTAAAAGGTATGTTTTACCGAAAAAAAGAAGTAGAAACTACCCACGAGTTGTGAAAGGGAAACCACAGAAATACCCAAAAAAATGCCAGTCAATCTCTTAACTGACTGGCATTAGCTCATAGAGAGCGGTTTTTTTATATGAGGCTTGGATTATTTTTCAATAATTGCTGTTACGCCTTGACCACCAGCTGCACAGATCGAAACCAGTACACGACCTGAACCTTTCTGGTTAATCAGTTTTGCTGCAGTTGCGATAATACGACCGCCAGTTGCTGCAAACGGGTGACCTGCAGCTAGAGAAGAACCTTTTACGTTCAGTTTGGCACGATCAATTGAACCTAGTGGAGCATCCAGACCTAAACGTTCTTTACAGAATTTTGGATCTTCCCAAGCTTTCAGCGTTGAAAGTACTTGCGATGCAAATGCTTCGTGAATTTCATAGTAGTCAAAATCTTGAAGTTTTAGACCAGCACGTTCCAGCATACGAGGAACTGCATAAGCAGGTGCCATCAACAAGCCTTCTTTCTTCTCTACGAAATCAACGGCAGCAGTTTCCTGGAAAGTCAGGTAAGCCAGTACTTCATGGCCATTTGCTTTAGCCCATTCTTCAGAAGCCAATAGCACACAAGACGCACCATCAGTCAGTGGAGTAGAGTTACCCGCCGTCATGGTACGTGCATCGCCTTTACCAAAAGCAGGCTTTAGTTTCGCCAGTTTTTCAACTGAAGAATCTGGACGCAAGTTGTTGTCACGTTCAAGACCCAGGAATGGAGTCACCAGGTCATCAAAGAAACCTTCTTCATAGGCTGCTGCCATTTTTTGATGTGAAGAGGCTGCAAGCTCGTCTTGCGCTTCACGGGAAATACCCCATTCTAGTGTAGTAATTGCCTGATGGTCACCCATAGACAGGCCAGTACGTGGCTCACCATTTTTTGGTGCGTCCATCAGGTCTTTCACATTGATTTTAGTCAGGGCTTTTAAACGGTCTTTCGCTGTTTTCGCAATGTTCAGCTCAAGTAATGCTTTACGTAAGCCATCACCGAAAGCGATTGGTGCATCAGAAGTCGTATCTACACCGCCTGCGATTCCCACTTCGATTTGACCTAGAGCAATCTTGTTCGCGACCAGGAAGGCCGCTTGAAGGCCAGTACCACATGCTTGCTGGATGTCATAAGCAGGGGTTTCCGGTGCAAGAGCAGTATCCAGTACACATTCACGCGTCATGTTGAAGTCGCGGCTGTGTTTCAGTACAGCACCTGCAACCACTTCACCTAAGCGTTGACCTTGAAGGTTAAAACGTTCAACCAGACCATTCAGGGCTGCTGTGAACATATCAGTATTGGATGCCGTAAAGTAAGCACCGTTAGAACGTGCAAATGGAATGCGGTTACCACCGATAATAGCAACGCGGCGAACTGTATTTTGGCTCATGTTTGGTTCCTGTTGAACAGAAGTCTGTGTTATAGATGTTGAATCTTGTTGGCTTGAAGTCGTTTTTTTGGTACGTGCAGATGTACTGCGTGTACGTGTGGTTTTAGCCGGACTTTTTTCTGCGGCATTGGCTGTATCAGGATTTTTAGTGCTACGCTTGCTACGCGTTGATGGTTTTGACACAGTTTCTGTCGCAGAGTTCTCGACTGCTGGATTATCTTGAGTTGTTTTGCTCATAAGGCTTTACCAGGCAAATAGATCGTCTTCTTGGCGGTTACATTAGCATAGAAGAAGATAGGCTGTATTGACTACAATGACATTACAGACTGCGCTTAGGTCAAGTCATCTGCCTGTTATCTCAAGTATGATTGGGCGGAAACTGGTAGATCTATTGAAATATAAGTGTCTGGCATCATACTGAAGTTTAAGGATAACTTTAGATCAACCAAAAATTAATTTGTATGAGAGATAATAAACATGACTGATCAGTACCAAACTTTTGCAAAATCTCCTATTGGTAAATTTGTCATTAAAAATTTGGGTCTGCCATCCCCAACTTCTTTAGACCGTTTTGAGTCTGCTACACCAGTTGTCAAAGGTGCGGTATTGTTTGGAGCAGCACCGGCAAGTACCTTGACTGGTGCTATTGCTCAGGTTCTGGCAAATATTCATGCCAATAGTTATGCAGGTAACAATGCTGAACTGCAACAGGCTGCTGCATCGGCTGGACTGAATCTGGGCGCGTTTAATCCGGGCGATAAAGAATCAAAATTCAAAGTTGTCATTTTTGATGCTTCAGGAATCGAAAATTCAGAACAGTTAAAATCACTTTATGATTTCTTCAACCCGATTGCGCGTCAAATCCAAAGTTCTGGCCGTGTCGTGATTGTGGGGACTACGCCTGAAACTGCTAAATCAGTCAGTCAGTCAATTGCTCAACGCGCACTGGAAGGTTTTGTAAAATCTGTGGGTAAAGAGTTTAAAAAGGGAATTGCAGCAAACCTGATCTATGTAGATGCCGGTGCTGAAGCAAATCTTGAATCTGCTTTACGCTTTGCAGTTTCTCCACGTTCTGCCTATGTTTCTGGTCAGGTGATCCGTGTTTCACCTGCTGAAAAAGTGGATGTAGACTGGACTAAACCATTAGCGGGCAAAACTGCTGTAGTGACTGGTGCGAGCCGTGGTATTGGTGAAGCGATTGCTCATGTATTGGCACGTGATGGCGCACATGTCATCTGTCTGGATGTTCCGCAACAGCAAGCAGACCTTGACCGTGTAGCCGGCGAAATTGGCGGTTCAACTTTAGCCATCGATATTACTGCTGCAGATGCAGGTGAGAAAATCAAAGCAGCAGCAGCTGAGCAAGGCGGTCTGGACATTATTGTGCACAATGCCGGTATTACCCGCGACAAGACTTTGGCCAATATGAAACCTGAGCTATGGGATCTGGTGATTAACATCAACCTGTCTGCCATTGAACGTGTAAATGACTATTTAATCTCCAACGATGGTCTAAATGCCAATGGCCGTATTATCTGTGTATCCTCAATTTCAGGCATTGCAGGTAACCTGGGTCAAACCAACTATGCAGCGTCTAAAGCGGGTGTGATTGGTGTGGTGAAATTCACAGCACCAACCTTAAAAAATGGTATAACGATTAATGCCGTTGCACCGGGCTTTATCGAAACACAAATGACGGCTGCGATTCCATTTGCAATCCGTGAAGCTGGCCGCCGTATGAACTCAATGAGCCAAGGTGGTCTACCTGTAGATGTTGCAGAAACAATTGCCATGTTTGCTTCTACGGCTTCAACAGGTTTAAATGGCAACGTGGTTCGTGTCTGTGGTCAAAGCCTATTAGGGGCTTAAAGCATCAAGTCCTTTCTTGCAGTTTAATTAAAGCTCAGGGAGAGGATTTAGGAGAGGGAGATTAGGGGCCTTTTTTTAGCCCTCTCTCTAACTCTCTCCCAAAGGGAGAGAGAACTCCACTCATATATAAATGAAAAGAATATTTTAAAGGTTCAGTATGAATACGCGCCATTTTAGTCAACTTCCAAAACCTTATTTAGCCTATCCAAAAGTGATTCAAGGCTTGATTTTTAAAAAGCCGAAAGCTGAAAAAGTTCTACCGCAAGTTGAATATGTGGTGGATTCATTCAAGGTCGATCAGAAACATTTAAAAGCCTATAATGAAGTATGTGGCTTTAAAAATAATGGTTATATTCCAGCTATTTATTTGACCGTATTGTCTCAAAGTCTACAAATGCACATGATGACCTCGGAAGCATTTCCGTTCCCGATTTTAGGACTGGTACATATCCGTAATCAGGTCAAGCAATACCGTAAAGTCGGTGTAAATGAGACTTTAACCCTGTCATGCAAATTTGGTGAATTACAGCCCCATGACAAAGGCGTTCAGTTTGATTTTATTACCACAGTCAAAGTGGGCAATGAAGTTGTCGTTGAGGCATTAACTACATATCTTTCACGTCAAAAGACTGATGTTAAAGCGGCTGTTAAACCGGCAGAAAGTAAAGCGCCAGACTATAAGCTAAATACTGAATGGAAAATTTCAGAAAATACCGGCCGCCGTTATGCCATGACTTCAGGTGATTTTAATCTGATTCATATTCATGCTGTTACAGCGAAGGCTTTTGGTTTTAAACAGGCGATTGCACATGGTATGTGGAGCAAAGCCAAAGCGCTGGCTAATCTGTTATTGCCGGATGCGTATGAAGCCGATGTCTGGTTCAAGCTACCGATGTACTTGCCTTCTAAAGTTGAGTTTCTAACGGCTCAAGCAGCGAATGATACAGATTTCCTGATCCGGAATAGCAAAAACCAGAAGCCGCATGTGACCGGCCATGTAAAAGCGATTTAAATCTAAATCAAAAGCCTAAACTCGATTTAGGCTTTTTCATTTTAAGGGATCAAAATTCTATGGATAGAATGATGCAGCCAATCAAAGATTATCTGTTTGCTGATCAGCATAATTATCAGGGCGATGTTGATACACGTTTTCGCGACCTTGCTCGTCAGTTTAGCCGCTTACAGGATGCACGTACTAATCAGGGTGGTGCAGCACTTGTCGTATATTTTCAGGGACAAAAAGTTGTCGATATTTATACCGGAAAGAAGTCTGCCACAGAAAACTGGCAGCCCGATACCATGTCACTATGCTATTCCACTGGCAAAGGTGTACTGGCGACATTGGCACACATTCTGGTCAGTAAAGGTTATCTGGACTATGACAGATCAGTTGCAGAATACTGGCCTGAATTTGCCCAGAAAGGTAAACGGTCGATTACTTTGGCACATATGCTGAGCCATCAAAGTGGTTTGTTTGATATCCGTAATATCATTGATGATGCCACTGAAATGGCTGACTGGTCACACATGCTGGAGCGGATCGCGGCAGCTGAACCACGTTTTCAGACCACGACTGATGCCGCTTATCAACCTTTGACTTTTGGCTGGCAGGTGGGTGGAGTACTGGAAAAGGCAACCGGTAAATCATTAGGCCAATTAATGCAGGAATATTTAGTTCAGCCTCTGCAATTAAATGGTGCCTATTTTAGTGTGCCGCTGGATGAACTGCCTCGAGTTGCGCGACCGATCTTTAAAGCAAAATCTGCATCTCAATCTTCTAAAGGCAAAAGAGTAGTTACACGCAAACCCGGTTTAATGGAGCGTGCTCTGGTCTGGAGTGGTCAGAGTCCACAAGATTTTCAGGATGGCATGATTCCTAAAGGCATGAAGAATTTTAGCTTCTTTAGTGATGAGGGATTACAGGCGATTATTCCTTCAGCTAATGGCGTCTTTACTGCAGACAGTCTGGCAAAAATCTATGCGATGTTGGCCAATCACGGTGCTTGGCAAGGCCAGCAGTTGATTTCACCTCCAGTATTCCAGCGACTAAGCCAGGTGCAATATACCCGTCGTGATCGGGTGATGCCTGTACCCATGCACTGGCGTCTGGGTTATCACCGTATATTGACCTTGGGTAAAGCCTCTACAGGTTTTGGTCATATGGGTTTTAACGGTTCTGGTGCCTGGTGTGATCCGGAACGCGAATTAAGTTTTGCCTATACCCATAACTTCCCAACAGGTTCATTAACTGGAGATTACCGTCTTTGGGGGCTGACGCAGGAAACTTTACGCTGTGCTGATGCGGTATTGACAGGAAGAAAAGGCTGGCGCTAACTGAATATCCTTGATTTGGGAGTTTAGTCAGCCATTTAAAATATGCTATTTTGTGGCAAATTCCAGCGCTGCGAAATGAAACCATGAAAAAAGTAATACTGATTCCCTTAGTGGCAACCGGTGCTTTATTCGGTTGTCAGGATCAAACCCAGTCAGCTAAAAATACTGTTGTTGAAGCCAAGGCACAGATTCCAGCATGGGCGGGAGAGTATCAGGGTACAACTCCTTGCATGGGCTGCTTGTCCCGTTGTGATGATTGTCCGGGCATGGCTGTCATGCTAACTCTGCACGAAGATCAAACTTATACTTTAGAACGTGAAAGCCTGAGTGGTCATAATGAGGTGGAAACCTTTAGTGGCCCGATTCGTTTCCAAGATGATTCTCATCAGAAAATTGAGCTGGTGAATGTAGCGACTCGTAATTTACTGTATGTTGATTTGGAAGAGCATGTGCTGGAAATCCGTGAAGACAAAAGCGGTAAACGCTACCAGATGCAGAGTGATTTTATTTTAGGGCGATTCGCTTAAACAGATTCAACCCAATCCTTTATCTTTGATCAGAAATTTTTATTTCTAAGATTGTATTAATCCGCTCAAATAGAGCGAAAATCAATAGATATTTTATTTTCCAAATATACTAAAAATATCCTGATATTTCAGTCAGGCATAAAAATGGAGCAAACAGCTTCGAGATAGTTGATTTAAATCAGATTGATAGGTCTATCTCTCCAGATCATAACTGATTAATTCATTCACTATTTTATAAAAAAACAGTATGCTTAGACCTGTAAAAAGGAGCATACATGTATCAAGTACTTGCGCGAAAATACCGTCCCCGCAATTTCAACGAATTGGTCGGTCAAAACCATGTTTCACGTGCCTTAACCAGCGCACTGGAGCGTGGCCGTTTGCACCATGCCTATTTGTTTACGGGAACGCGTGGTGTTGGTAAAACCACGATTGCACGTATTTTGGCGAAGTGCTTGAACTGTGAAACCGGTATTACTTCGACTCCTTGTGAGGTATGTCCGACCTGTACCGCCGTCAATGAAGGCCGTTTTATTGACCTGATTGAGATCGATGCGGCATCACGTACCAAAGTTGAAGATACCCGTGAGCTGCTGGACAATGTCCCTTATGCGCCAACTCAGGGTCGTTTCAAGGTCTATCTGATCGATGAAGTACATATGCTGTCCACGCATTCTTTCAATGCTCTATTAAAGACACTGGAAGAACCACCGGAGCATGTCAAATTTCTGTTTGCAACCACAGATCCGCAAAAGCTGCCGATTACTGTTATTTCTCGCTGCCTGCAATTTACTTTGCGTCCATTGGCTGTTGATGAAATTACTGAACATCTGGGTAATATTCTCACCAAAGAAAGCATTCAGGCTGATCAGGATGCGATCTGGCAGATTGCCGAATCAGCACAGGGTTCGCTTCGTGATGCTTTGTCTTTAACGGATCAGGCGATTGCTTATGGTCAGGGTGCCATTCAACATCAGGATGTCAAAGACATGCTGGGCTTGATCGACCGAACCATCATTTACGATCTGATTCTGGCGATTCATCAGAATCAGAAAGCACGTGTTAGCGAATTATTATTGCAATTCCGTCAGCAGGCGCTGGATGTATCACTGGTATTAGATCAGCTGATTTCTACCCTGCATGAACTGGCTTTATTACAATATCTGCCGGATTTAAGCCTGAAATACAGTGCCGAGATCAATCAAAAGATCATGCAGTTATCGGCTTTGATTTCAGCACAAGATTTGCAACTGTATTATCAGATTGCCTGTAAAGGCCGGGCTGACCTACAGCTTGCGGTTACGCAGGAGCAAGGCTTTGAGATGACGGTGCTGCGTTTGCTAGCCTTCCGTCCGCTACAGCCCAATGAAATTCCAGCCAATACAGCTCAGATACCACAAGCTGTACCTGCTGCATCAGTTCCACAGCAACATCAGATAACGCAGCAGGAAAGTGCGCCGGTTGCTCAAGCTGCTGGAGAAGATTTTTCATTAGATGCTGGCTATGAAGACGATCAGGATAATCATCCAGTCACTGCACAGTCTGAACCATCTTCGAATGATTTTCTGGATGAAGACGAGCCAGAAACCAATTCTGAGCCTCAAGTCATACAAGCTGAATCAACTAGAGTAGAACAATCTGAGTCTGATCAGATTGTATTTGATCCAAACCTGGAAGATGGCCTGTTTGGTTTTGACGATGTTCCTGCAGAACCTGTTCCATCCAGTCCTGAAGCCAGCAGTGATGATTTTCTCTTAGAAGAATTCATTCCTGAAAATGATATTGCTGCACCAGTAGAACAAGAATCCGAGTTTAGTCTGGATGCTTTAGCTCCTGAATCAGAACAAGTGATTCATAAAGCAGATGAAAGCCAGCCAGAAATTTCTACTCAGACTGAGGTTGCATCTACTCAGATCGAAAATACAAATATTTCTACAGACCGTAATCTGATGCCTCAGGATATTCTGCAAATTCCGGTACAGGATATGCAGGGTGAATGGACGGTAGAAAAATGGGAATTCTGGTTCCGTAACAGTCAGTTATCTCCGGCAGTTCAGGAATTGGCTCAGTATGGCATCATGACTGGTCAGATTAATGCAGCATCGGTCTTTCATATTCCAGAGCGTTATCAGCCGCTTTTGTCGCAGCTACAACATCATCTGGAAGCAGCTTTGCGGGAACAATGGCCACAGACCATTTTCCAGGTGAAGTTTGAAGATGTAGAGCAGTTAACGCCATATACCATGCAGCAAGAACGTAAAGTACGCGCTTTTAAACGCGCAGAAGAGCTGCTGCATGCTGAACCGGCTGTACGTGACTTGCTGGAACAGTTTGATGGTGAATTGCACAATATTCAGCTGAAATAAAATAATTTTAGGCTGAGACAAAACGCGCTAAAGCATCCCGCATTTCAGCTGGAATCGGGGTGCTTTTTCGTGTGTAGCGATCGACAAACACATGCACAAAACTGCCTTGAGCGGCTGCCGTATCAGAATTCATTTTAAAGATTGCCAGATCATAGCTGAGAGAACTATTCCCCATTTTTTCTATGGCGACACCTACCTCAATAATTTCCGGATAAGACAGTTCCTGATTGAACTGGCATTGCGAGCTGACCACCAGTCCAATCATTGGAGAATATTTGGGATCAAATGCGGCTTCCTGAATCAAAAGGGCATTCGCGGCCGTATCAAAATAGCTGTAATAAGTGACATTATTGACATGGCCATACAGGTCATTGTCCGCCCAACGAGTCTGTATCGGCAGAAAAAATGAATAATGTTCGCGTTGTTTAAGAGCTGCTTTCATATTTTTAAATAACTTGTAGTGGCTAGATCTGCTGAGTCGAAAATAATCCTAAATCTAATAGATCGCCTGATAAATGTTGTAAGCATCTTCCAGAGTAAGTTCACGTGGATTGTTCTGTAACAGGCGGCTCTGTTTCATGGCATCTTCGGCCATGATCATTAGCATATGTTCAGGAATTCCTAACTGTTTAAGTTTCAGGGTTAAGCCACTTTTCACCAGATGATTATTAAAATGATCGATAAACAGGTCAGTCAGGCCATCATGGCAGCCTTTGCTTTGTGGATCTAACCAGCACATCAGTTCGGCATAGAGGGCTTTGGCATCCGGCGTATTAAATTTCATCACCTCAGTTAATACCAGTGCATTACTATGTCCATGCGAAATATGGAAATGTCCACCTAATGGATAAGCCAAAGCATGCACTGCACCTACTGGTGCATTGGCAAAAGCTTGACCTGCTAGCATCGAGCCGACCAGCATGTTTTGACGTGCGTCCAGATCCTGACCATCATCTAGCACACGTTGAAGATTGGCATTTAACAGTTTTAAGGCATGCTTGGCCAGCATATCGGAATAGGGATTTTTTTTGATTTTAGAAGTATAAGCTTCAATGGCATGGACCATGGCATCAATGCCGGTCGCAGCAGTAATTAAGGACGGCAGATTTTGGGTAAAGGTTGCATCCAGAATGGCAGTATCTGCAAACAGGATCGGTGCCACAATTCCGGTTTTGGTAGTTTCACCTGTAGTGACAATTGAAATCGGAGTAACTTCAGATCCTGTACCTGCAGTGGTAGGAACCAAAATCAAGGGCAAACGGGGGCCAGTAGCCTGATTTACGCCATACAGATCAGACAAAGATTGGTGCTGTGCCGGATGACTCAAGATTGCGATCAGCTTGGCGACATCCATAGAGCTGCCACCACCAAAGCCAATCACGATATCGACATTTTCCTGTTTGGCAAAATCTGCTGCTTCAAGCACTACATGCTCAGGTGGGTCGGCCTGTACATCGGAATAAATTGCATAATCTAGTCCCGCATCTTCAATAATTTCCAGAATAGGCAGGTGTAATTGATGCTGTAGCATGCCTGGATCAGTGACCAGTAAAACACGCTGATAACGGCCCTGTTTGAGAATAGAGGATAATTCCTGAATCGTGCCGAGGCCGGCGATGATGTTGGGAACGGTTTGAAACTGAAATCGATTCATGTCTTTATCCTTTAATTTTTATCGCAAATACAAAATTATTATGGGGCGGTGATATAGGATTCATCAGGTAAATAACTTAACATAAGTATCTTGAAAATGATTAACTCTGAGGTTGTTTATGTCATCCAGAACGCCATATAAGGTGTTATGTGTTTGTTTGGGAAATATTTGTCGTTCTCCCACGGCAGAAGTGGTACTCAGACATTATTGTGATGAACAGAAACTCGATATTGTGGTCGACTCAGCAGGAACCAGTAATTACCATCCGGGGAAAGCACCTGATTTGCGTAGCCAGCAACATGCCTTAAAACGGGGTTATGATCTTTCTGGCCTGCGTGCGCGTCAACTCAAAACCCATGATTTTATTGATTATGATCTGATTCTAGCGATGGATCTGGAAAATCTGGCAGATATTCAGGCGCTCCAGCATCAGGCAGAGGCAGAATTCGGACGCCTGCGTGCCCAGGTTGCTTTAATGAGTGAACATGATCAGCACTATCCAAAACAGGCTTTGCCAGATCCATATTATGGCGGGGCAGATGGTTTTGAGCGTGTCCTGAACCAATGTGAGTCCAGCAGTCGGGCCTGGGTAGAAATTTTTAAACAACATCAAACAGAAAAGGTTTAAGTCATGCAGATTCAGACTCAGGTTCAACTTAAACCTTTTAATACGCTAAATCTCGAAGTGATTGCCGCTTACTACAGCCGGATCCAATCAACTGATGATCTGATTGCTGCACTGGAGTTTGCTGAGCAGCAACAACTGAATGTGCTGATTCTTTCTGGCGGTAGCAATATGTTATTGCCGGAACAGATTGATGCTCTCGTCCTGCATATGGATATCCAGGGCATTGAAATGCTAGAAGGAAATGAGCAGCATCAATGTCTGCGGGTAGGTGGGGGCCAAGTTTGGCATGACTTCGTACTCTGGACGACAGAACAGAAACTCTATGGTCTACAGAATCTGGCCCTGATTCCCGGACTGGTCGGCGCATCTCCAGTGCAGAATATTGGGGCATATGGTGTCGAAGTCGGCGAATTTATTCATGCGGTAGAGGTCTATGACCGTAAGCTCAAAAAATTTGATTCCATTCCTGCTTCAGACTGTCATTTTTCCTATCGTCATAGTATTTTTAAAGATGATCCAACACGTTATGTGATTACACACGTTACTTTTAAATTACTAAAACAGGCAAATCTGAAACTGAATTATGGTGATCTTAAAGCAGCGGTGGGTGATAATCTCACAGCAGAAAACTTGCAGCAGCAGGTGATCCGGATTCGTCAGAGCAAACTGCCTGATCCTAAAGAATTTCCAAACGTGGGAAGTTTCTTTAAAAATCCTATCGTAAATCAACAGGTTTTTGACCGAATTGCTGTGCATTTTTCTAATTTGCCCCATTATCCACAGGCCAATGATCAGGTTAAAATGGCGGCAGGCTGGCTGATTGATCAGGCAGGCTGGAAGGGGAAACAGCTTGGGCCAGTTGGCATGTTCCATAAACAGGCACTGGTTCTGGTGAACTATGGTCATGCTTCTCTGACGGATGTCCGTCAAGCCTATGGCGCAGTACAGCAGGCTGTCTGGGACAAATTCAAGATTATGCTCGAACCTGAACCGGTATTATTTGATTGTAAAGGCTTAATTCGATCTCATCAGGATAAATAACGTATATGAAAAACACCCATTGGATGGTCCGTTTAGTACAAATCGTCGCAGGACTGTTTGTATTTTTCGGCTGTCTGGTGATGTTGATCTATTCGCCATTTTATTCGCAGCTTGTGGTTAAGGGACTCAATCGATTTGTGTCCTTTGAAATTAACGAAGTTGCAGCACAAAGCCAGAAAATGGCTTCCTTGAGTGAAGATGATACGCTCGAACCAGGTTCTGATCAGTGGATTGCCCGTCAGGCTTATTTGCGTGTGATGGAGCAGGATATCCAGCAAAATCATTCTGCCAATCTGATGCTGATTCAGGCACGTTACAAGGTACTGCAACAGATGATTGAAGAACATCAGCGTGAACAGCAGGAAGAAAAAGCAGAACAGAACCAGCCTGCACAAGTGCCTTTATTGTCCCAGCAAGAACCTGTGGAAGCCGTTGACCCGACTCAGAAGGTCCGCGAACTGCTGGAATGGGACAGTAATGAAAACAAGGAACGGATTGAACAATATGTTGAATTCTTAACGACTCATCCTCTGGAAGATGAAGAAGCGAGTGCCGTACAGGTCACAGCGAAAGAGGAAATCAAGGAAGATCTGGCTTTACTGCAGGAACAGCAGCAACAGAAACCGGTCAATCAGTCTAAACCTTATGCCATTGTGGTCTTAGGTGGTGGTCTAACCTTGCATGAAAATGGCAAGGATATTGTGGTCAATGACTATACCCGTTTACGTCTGGAAACCACACTCGCAGTTGAAAAACAGTATCAGTTACCGATCGTATTAAGTGGTGTGGAAGCGCCGTATATGCAGCGCTGGTTACAAAATTACAATGTCGATGCCAAATTGCTTGAAGACCGCAGCATGAATACCTGTGAAAATACCCGTTTCAGCTCGTTATTATTGCAAAAAAAAGGTGGGGCACCGACTGTGATTCTGATTACTGACCGTTATCATATGCCGCGTACCCGTCGTCTGTTTGCACTGAATGGTATTCAAACCATTCCAGTGGAAGCACCGATGCCGAAGTCCTTGACCCGTTGGCGTCCAAGTCGACAAAATTATGATCATAGTCGCCGTGCCAATTATGAAATGCTGGCCACTATCCGCGATATGTGGTTTGGCTCCAGTGACTGTCGGGAGGTGCCTTAATGTCTGATATTCCGTTTTTAAATCCGACCATCCTGAAGCAGCTGGATTTACCTGTGCCAAGCAGGGAAACAACGCCACATCTTTTGCAGCCCTTAAACTTGAACAGGGATGACCAGCCGACTATTGATCTGCTGTCTTATCGCAGACTGTATGGTTTTGATTTACTGGATTGCAAGCATTGGCAGGGCTATGTACAGATGCCGCTGTTTAAATTGCATGTGCAGGTATTTACGCCAAATCTGGAAAATACCCGTTTTGACAAGATTCAGGGAACGGCCTTTCTGTTACATGGATATCTGGAACATAGCGGAATTTATCAGCCGATTGTACGTGAGTTGCTGGAACAGGGCTTTAGCGTCCTGACCTATGACCTGCCGGGGCATGGTCTCAGCGATGGTTCATCTGCCAGTATCCAGAATTTTGATCATTACCAGCAGGTTTTGCATGCGGTATATCGTTATGTGAAGCATGCCGAGCAATTACCTAAACCTTGGGTTGGCATTGGACAAAGTACCGGTGGTGCGATCTGGATGCATCATTTGCTCGAATTTGCAGAACGACGCGAAAATCCGTTTGTAGATCGCGTGCTGTTATTGTCACCGTTGATTCGTCCGGCTAAAACTGCCTGGTGGCATAATCCGCTCGGACTTGGCATTATCAGCCGGATCAAGCGTGAAGTACCGCGTCATTTCCGCCGTAATAACCATAATCCTGAATTTCTGCGTTTTATCCGCCTTAAAGATCCTTTGCAACCCCGCATGATGGGCATGGACTGGATTCTGGCGATGTCACGCTGGATGCTGGAAATGGAAGCACGTCCAGCTTGCCGAATCCCTGTCTGGTTAGCTCAAGGTGCTCAGGATCAGACAGTGGACTGGCGTTATAATATTGAATTTATCCGTCGCAAGTTCCGCCTGCAAACTTTGTTAATGCTGGAAGAAGGTTCACATCAACTGATTAATGAGCGCGCGGATATCCGTGCAGCATTAACAGGTTTAATTCCAGCCTTTTTACATGCGCATGGCAGTAAGACCTATTATTAAATTATCTTACTCCCAATTAAAAAGGCGTTTCAGTAAACGCCTTTTTCTTGTCTAATTTGACTAAGTTTTGATTCTTATAAGCTCAAAAACTTTCCAATTTGGCCATATTCCACATACGGAAATAGAAATTTTCCTCATCTTTATTTTCGCAATGTAATAATTCACCTTCTTTAAGCCAGAAATGAATCTGGGCAAAGTTCTTGATTTCATGATTGCTGATTCGCTGTGCCAGATGATGCGGTTTAATAGCAGAAGGATGTTTTAAACCTGCTGAAGCGATTAGCTCAGACAGGGCATGCATTGTATTTTTATGGAAATAAAACACTCGCTCGGCCTTAGTCGGGACATGCAGGGCTTTTTGACGCTCTTTATCTTGAGTAGTGACTCCCACAGGGCATTGATTGGTATGACAACTTTGAGCCTGGATACATCCGACTGCAAACATGAATCCGCGCGCTGAATTAACCCAGTCAGCCCCAAGTGCCATGGTACTAGCAATATCAAAGGCACTGATAATTTTCCCGCTTGCACCAATTTTAATCTTGTCTCTCAATCCTGCACCGACCAAGGTATTGTGCACAAACAAAAGACCTTCTCTTAAAGGAGTACCCATATAGTCAATCAATTCAATTGGTGCAGCACCGGTACCGCCCTCAGATCCATCTACCACAATAAAATCAGGATAAATTTTGGTATGTAGCATGGCTTTCACCATACTCATAAATTGCCAAGGTTGACCCAGACAAAGCTTGAATCCGACTGGCTTACCTTCAGAAAGCTCACGTAGTTGTTGAATGAAATTCATCATTTCAATCGGGGTTTTAAACGCCGGATGTCCAGAAGGTGAGACACAGTCATGTTCACGGCTAATCCCGCGAATCTGAGCAATTTCTTCTGAAATCTTGGCTTTAGGTAAAATCCCCCCATGTCCAGGCTTGGCACCTTGTGAAAGCTTGATTTCAATCATCTTTACCTGAGGAAGTTTGGCTTTTTCTGCAAATTTTACCGGATCAAACTGACCTTCTAAGGTCCGACAACCAAAATAGCCGCTACCAATTTCCCAGACAATGTCACCGCCATGTTCCAGATGATAAGGGCTGATACTACCTTCACCGGTATCATGAAAGAATTTGCCTTTTTGCGCACCAAGATTCAAAGCCCGAACCGCATTGGCACTTAAACTCCCGAAACTCATAGCCGAGATATTCAAAATAGAAGCAGAATAAGGCTGGGTACATTGCTCATTGCCGATCAGAATACGAAAGGTTTCTGGATCAGCAGGTCGGCAAGGGGTGAGGGAATGGCTAATAAACTTATAGTTTTCTTCATAGACATTCATGATTGAGCCGAAGGGCTTATCTGAATTTTCATTTTTGGCCCGTTGATACACCAGACTACGCTGCATACGTGAAAATGGCAAAGCATCCCGATCTGCTTCGATAAAATACTGACGAATTTCGGGGCGGAATTCTTCAAAGATAAAACGGAAGTGGCCCATAATCGGATAATTTTTTAAGATTGAATGTCTGTTCTGCAAGACGTCATATAGGCCTAGCAGGCTCAGCAGAATACTAACGATCCATAGTGTATTCACTAAGGTTGCCGGCATAAAATAATAAATATAGCGCGGCTCATAACCGATATGAAAAATCGTAAAAATAACGGCGATGGTGATGCAGGCAAACCAGACCGAATGCCGTGAAAAGAAAGTATTAAGTAATTTGTGTCGTACTAATTGCGCAGGGTTAGCCATTATGAAATTAAATCCCTATTTCCACTACGATAGCGTTTAATAATGTGCAGAGCTCCCTGGCTTATACAAGCATAGAATTGTTTTTTAATTTTATAAACTTGCTGAAAATGGGGCGTAGGCCGCTATACCTGACTTCTAGATAGATAATAAATTTTCCAAATAATCTTCTATGGAAAAATTGTGCAAAAGGCATGCATTCTTTTTATTTCAAAAACAGGCTTAAGCGTTTTATAGTGATTTTACCCCCACAGTAGGAGTGTAAATTATGACAAAAAAATCGATCCGTTTTAATAATGCAGAGCTGGCTTGCTCATGCTGCCGTACTCTTTAATTTCTAATGTGACACATCCGGTCTGTTTTCTGGGGCAAGAGGAAAGCAGACTGGCTCAGTAGCAGACCACCAGAGCAATAATAAAAATAAAATGATAAATTGATCAGGTCCCCAAAATGGGGACTTTTTTATTCTTTGGAAGAGACTGAATCAGTTTCATTCACTTGGTAAACAGCATCTGCCACTATTTTTGGTTCGATATTTTTGATTTTATTGCCAAAACTTCGTAACCACCAAACCAGTTGTGAGGTAAAAGGCACAGTTGCGCTAATCAGGGCTATGCCATTTTCAATTTTTTCAATTTTTTGATCTTTGCTGAGCTGACTTTCTTCAAAATAGTGCGCATCAGATTCAGGCATGCTCAGTTGAAGCAATACATTTTCCGTTGGCTGGTTAAAATCGACCCGGAATCCTAAAGCGCCAGATTCAATATATTCATCAATATCAAAATTTACCGGGTGTAGGGCACGAGAATTCAGCACCTCTGCTGATTTAAAACGGTGCAGGGCAAAGGTCTGAATATCCGATTTATCATGACGGGTACAGACCAGATAGATAATTGAACCTTTTTGCACTAATGCCAGCGGATTTAAAATATAGGTTTTCTCTTCGCCATTATGACCACGACCCTGATAAACACATTCCAGCTGTTTGTCCTGTAACAGGCCTTCGTAAATCGCCTGTTGGGCCGTTTTATCAACGACAGGCGGAATAAGCGGTTGGGTAGCTGGCACGATTCTGACCCGGTTAATCCATTGTCGTACGTTATTTTGTGAAGACAGGCTGCGTCGAGCCAGATCAAACCAGGGATTCATTTCTTCAATCAGACTAGGTGGCAGTAGGTGTTTGAGATGTTCTTCCACCATCATAAAAGTCACCGCCTGTGAACTGGTCATATGCGGCAAGCTTTGAATAGGGGCATCTGAACGCCAGCGCCAGCCTTGTGGTGTGGTTTTACTGCTCTCAATCGGAAAACGCTGGGCAATCTGATTCAGGTCACGCTGAATGGTGCGTAAACTGATCTCGATCCCTTCGCGATTCAGGATTTCCTGGAGTTCACGGGTTCCCATCCATTTGCCGGTAGAAAGACGCGACAAGATTTGCCATTGGCGGTAAAGGCTATTGGAGGTTTCTTTTTCTTGTGCTGACATAATGTATTTTTACTGGCAATCAGTGGAAACAAATTAAATATGAGCTTACCACAATAAGAAATCTGAATTTTTTTCGCAAGTTATTCTGCGCAACAATTGACCTACAATCCGTAAACATCTTGGCGAAAAATGATATTGAGTGAATAGGCACTTTACTGGGTTAATACAGACTTCGAAACGGATGTCATGGCATGGATATTGCTTTGATTTTATTATAATAGATTACAATGAAGAGGTTTGTATGCTAAAAGAAAGCCAGGATACAAATACTATTACAACAGTAGAAAATCATACTGCAGCAGATTTAAGCAAAAATTTTACAGATACTACAGCACTTAATATTTCAATCAAGCACAGTCCGCATTTTTTATACCAAGAGATTTCTTCGAAATTTTTCAATGAAATGCGTGATCATCAGGTAATACACAGTCAGGCAGGTCAACGAATTGAAGAATGGCTGTCACAGCATACACTAGATGAACTGAATCAGCTAAATGAAGTAGCAAAAGAACATTTTCTTTATGACGGTATTACGTTTACCGTGTATGGAGATGAGCAAGGCACTGAGCGGACTATTCCTTTTGATGTAATCCCACGGGTGATTGCCCGTAAACAGTGGAATATGGTGGCACTCGGTTCAGCACAGCGTGTTCAAGCCTTAAACCTGTTTCTGCATGATATTTATCATCAGCAGGATATTCTTAAAGCCAATATTGTCCCTGAGCTTCAGGTGCTCACCCATGAAGCGTATCAGCCACATATGTACCAGCATCATTTGAAAGGCAGTATCTATAGCCAGATTAGCGGGATTGATATTATCCGAGATTCCAAAGGTGAATTTTATGTACTGGAAGATAACCTGAGAACGCCATCTGGGGTGTCTTATATGCTGGAATGCCGCAAGATCAGCCAGAAGTTAATGCCAAAAGTGTTTGAGCAATCCAATATTGCCGGTATTGAACAATATCCAAAACTCTTAAAAGAAATTCTGGCGGAAAATGCTTATACCGATAATCCATTCATTGTAGTTTTGACCCCGGGTCGTTTCAATAGTGCATACTATGAACACGCTTGCCTTGCAAGGGAGATGAATGTGCCTTTAGTGACATCACGTGATCTTTTTGTTGAGAACTCGAAGGTTTATGTAAAAACAATACGTGGGCGTCAACAGGTTGATGTTATTTATAGAAGAGTCGACGACGCCTATCTTGATCCACTGTGCTTTAAACCAGACAGTACTTTGGGTGTTCCGGGCTTAATGTCCGCATATTTACAGCACAATGTTGTAATCGCAAATGCCCCGGGTACAGGTGTGGCAGATGATAAATCGATTTATCCTTATGTCGATAAAATGATTCATTTTTATTTGGGTGAAAAACCGATTTTAAATAATGTTCCAACCTACCAATGCCGTAATCCGGAAGATCTGGACTATGTGTTGACAAATTTGGATCAGCTGGTCGTCAAGGAAGCACAAGGTTCTGGCGGTTACGGCATGCTGATTGGGCCACAAGCCTCTCAACAGCATATTGATATTTTCAGAGATAAAATTTTAGCTGCGCCGCATTTATATATTGCGCAGCCAACTTTGAATTTGTCGGTCAGTCCGACTTTAAGCAATTTTGGTATTGCTGAACGACATATTGATCTGCGTCCTTTTGTCTTGAGCTCACCTTACCGCACTGAAATTGTGCCAGGTGGTCTGACCCGGGTAGCCATGCAGGCAGGCTCACTGGTGGTCAACTCATCGCAAGGTGGCGGGATCAAAGATACTTGGGTAGTCGACAACTTACATTCATAACATTCCAAAGAAGGATAACGTCATGGTTTTGTTAAATACCAATGCGCAACATATTTTTTGGTTAGGCCGTTATTTATCTCGTACCCAGTTTTTATGTTCGCATTTTCCATTTTTAGATGATGAAGCCGCTGTGGCTTATGCACATGCTTTCTGTTTGCCTGCGTTTGATGCCAGTTCATTAAATGAGCTGGTTCTGGATAGTACCCAACCGACTTCATTTACCCAACAGTTTCAGGTGGCAAAAGACAATATTCAGGAATTACGCGGTGTATTGTCTGGCAAAGCCTATTCCGAACTACTGAAACTGATTAAAACTGCGGATCAGAATGCCGGTTATATCTGCGATGTCGTGACAGATTGTGCCGAAATTCTAGAAGCAGAATCATCAGATGTATTTCTATTTTTCAGTCTGGGCCAATGTTTGGAACAGCTAGATCAGCAGTTACGTCTCGGTGAGGATACTACCCGTACCTTATGTAAAATCGATTATATTGTGGATACACTCTGTGAGATTGGTTGGGGCAGTGTAAAACAATACTGGACACAGTTACGTGCCGCACCTGATCTGAAGCAGTTTTACCAGTTTAGTGATCATATTCATCGCTTGTTCGAGGCTGATGTATGAAATTGATGGTGAATCACCAAACGCAATACACGTACACAGCCGAGGTGAGGAACAGTATTCAGTACATCAAAATGATGCCTTCCACCAATGAACATCAGAAGGTGCATTATTGGGATGTCAGTGTACCGGGTCAGAAAGTGATTCGGCATGATGCCTTTAAAAATCTCTGGATGACCAGTACACAGCGTGAATCCTATCATAGCCTGATGATCATGGCACAAGGCATCGTTGAGCTAAATCTCGCGCATGAGCAGGGCTTAAATGATTCCTTAAATCCATATCTATTTTTACAGCCGACTGAAGCAACAAAATGCAATGCAGAGATGAAGGATTTTGCAGATCGTCATGTTCCAGCATTAACTCGTAAACATTTAATCGGCTTGGCTCAAGCCGTACTCGAACACGTTCCTTATATATCAAATAGTACTACGGTACAGGGGTCTGCTATTGATGCTTTTGAAGCACGTCAGGGCGTCTGTCAGGATCACAGTCATATTTTTATCGCCATGTGTAAACATTTAGGTTTACCATCACGTTATATATCAGGTTATCTTTATGCACAGAATGCCTCACATCTGGCGAGTCATGCTTGGGCTGAGGTATTTATTGAACAGGCATGGTACTGTTTTGATGTGAGTAACCTGTTATTTACGCCTAGTGCGCATGTCTATGTTGCGGTGGGGCGCGACTATTGGGATGTTGCACCAGTACGTGGTGTAAGAGAAGAAGGCGGTGTGGAATCCATGTATTCCATCGTCCAGGTACTAGGATGTTAATTCATTAATAAGGACAAAAAATGACGTATTGTTGTGCCCTTCGTTTAGAGCAAGGTATGCTATTTATCAGTGATACACGTACCAATGCTGGTGTGGATCACATTTCGGTATTTCGAAAATTATATACCTTTGGGGTAGATGGGGAGCGCGTTATCGTACTCCAGGCTTCCGGAAACCTGGCAACAACACAGGCGGTAATCGGACATATCAGAAATCAGCTGGAACTCAGGCAGGAACCGAATATCCTGAGTTTACCGACCATGTTTGATGTTGCGGAACTGGTGGGTAATACACTCAAAAAAGTGATTGCCAATGTCACGGATGATAGTTTAGAACAAAGTACTTACTATTGTAATTTCCTGGTCGGCGGCCAGATTAAAAATCAGGAAATGCAGCTCTATCATATCTACCCGCAAGGCAATTTTATTTGCGCGACACGAGATACGCCATATTTCCAGATTGGTGAAAGCAAATACGGTAAGCCGATTCTGGATCGTGCCTTGACCTATGATATGCCACTCGATGAAGCATTACGTTGTTCTTTGATTTCTTTTGCTTCTACCTTACGTTCAAATGTATCTGTCGGTATGCCACTGGATGTACTTGTCTATAAAAAAGACAGCTTAATGATGCCGAAAGGTAAACGTATTGCTGAAGACGATGAATATTTTACGGATATCAGTCGGCAATGGTCAGAAACTTTAAAGAAAGGCCTGGCTGAATTACCCACCCCATCGAATGATTATTTCTTATAATATTTATAGAAATAAAAATAAGTTTTTCTTATAAGAATTAGTAAAAATTGACTGCTTAGTGTACAGTGCTAACTTCTATACGATATTGCATAGATAAGAATAGAGGTTAGCCGCATGTACCAATTTTGTTACGCCAGTGAAAGTACCTCGTCCAAAGCCGACTTACTTCAAGATTTAACGGATATCCTTAAAGAAGCACATGATTTTAATCATTCTAATCAAATAACAGGGGTGCTTTATTTTGCTGATGGACATTTTTTCCAGTGCCTGGAAGGGGAATGTCTGGTTTTAAAAGCTTTACTGACAGAGAGACTGTCTAAAGATCCACGCCATAAAAATATTAAACTATTTGAAACCAAAGAGATTGAGCAGCGTACTTTTGGCGACTGGTCAATGAAATATATTTCTAAACGTAGTTCTATTCAACAATTCTGCCAAGAAATGGGATTTGAGGTTTTTACGCCTAATGATTTTAACCAGGAACAAGTAGATGCTTTATTATTTGAACTGTCATTAATCGAAAATGAAGAGCAAAAATCAGCTTGAATGCTGACAATATAAAAAAGCCCAACATGAGTTGGGCTTTTTTATTTTTAAATAGTTTTTCTTTAAACTAGTTTGCGTACCGGGCGGGCAGACATACGGCAAAGCAATTCATAACCAATGGTGCCATTGGCTTCAGCCACATCATCGACCAGACGGGATTTGCCCCATAGTTCGACTTCAGTACCCAATTCCAGATTGAGACCAGTTGCATCAATGGCAATCATGTCCATTGCCACACGGCCAATCACACGGGTTTGCTGACCATTAATCGCTACATGGTTCTGTTTTGGGAAAGCACGTGGATAACCGTCACCATAACCGATAGAAACAATGGCCAAGGTCATGTCTTTGTCAGCAGTAAAAGTTGAACCATAACCGACATGTTCACCAGGTTTGATATTATTCAATGCAATCACTTCAGCGGTAAAAGTCATGACTGGTTTTAGATCTAGATCATGTACAGTCTTGTCTGCAAATGGAGTCGCGCCGTAGAGCATGATGCCCGGACGAACAAAGTCAAAATGCAATTCTGGATATTTATAGATCGCAGCTGAGTTACAGCAAGAACCCATTAAAGGTGCGCAGTCATTCTTCACTTCCAAGAACTGCTGGATTTGCTGTTCATTGAGAGGATGTTCCGCATCAGCATTGGCAAAGTGCATCGCCAGCACGCAGGTAAAACCTTCTGCTTTTAATTGATTGATCACATCTTTAATCACATCAATTTTAAAACCAAGACGGTTCATACCGCTGTTGAGTTTTACCCAAACTTTTAGGCCTTTCGCAATATAGGCTTCTTTATTTGCCAGTAACCAGTCCAGTTGTGGCTGATGATGCACAATGACTTCAATATTCTGATCGATCACAACCTGCATTTCATCTGCAGAGAAAATGCCTTCGATTAGGGTAATGGGTTGCTGGTAGCCGAGTTCACGAATTTCCAGGGCTTCTTCCAGACAGGCGACACCAAAGGCATCACTATCTTTTAAGGCTGCTAAGCAGTCTTTAATTCCATGTCCGTAAGCATTGGCTTTGACCATGCTGACGATTTTAGCGGTTGGGGCAAGTTGTTTGACACGGTTTAAATTATATTGCAGTGCTTCACTGTCAATATAAACTGTAGCTTGGCGCACCCTAGATACTCCTGCGGGATGACAAAAATAATATCGTGTGGAACACACAAAACAGGGAGAGAAATAACAGGATTGTGAAAACAAAAGCGGTCATTTCAAAATTGTGAATATTGTAGACCTATCTACTATAAATGGACATGCTCATTTATATAATTTCATGCACAGCAAGCATTCTAAATAAAAAAGAGACCATTTCGGCCTCTTTTCTACACTCAGATCAAACTTGAATACTTACTCTTCATCATCATACTGGGCATAGAACTCAGGAGAGAGGTTACTGAAACGGGTATATTGACCTTCAAATGCCAGACGTACGGTACCAATTGGACCATTACGCTGTTTACCGATAATAATCTCGGCAGTGCCGGCTTCTTTCGATTCCTTGTTATAAACCTCGTCACGGTAAATAAACATGATCAAGTCGGCATCCTGTTCGATCGCACCAGATTCACGAAGGTCAGACATCACCGGGCGTTTGTTGGGACGGTTTTCTAGAGAACGGTTCAACTGTGATAAGGCAATGACTGGACATTGCATCTCTTTGGCCAAGGCTTTTAAGCTTCGAGAAATTTCCGAGATCTCGCCTACACGGTTATCACCCATACCCGGTACTTTCATCAATTGAAGATAATCGACCATGATACAACCGAGCTTACCGCCATGCATTTTGGCAATACGACGCGCACGCGCACGAACCTCAGTCGGTGGTAGTGCAGAGGAATCATCGATATAAAGATGCTTTTCCTGTAAATGCACAATGGTACTAGTCACTTTTGACCATTCATCGCTGTCCATTTTACCAGCACGTAAGTGACCTTGATGTACACGGCCGAAAGAGGAAATCAAACGCATCGCAATCGAATCCGCTGGCATTTCCATCGAATAGACCAGCGCAGGAAGGTTGTTGTTAAACAGCACACTTTCGACCAGGTTCATGGCAAAGGTGGTTTTACCCATAGAGGGACGGGCTGCGACAATAATTAAATCGCCGGCCTGCATACCGGAAGTTTTGTTGTCTAGTTCCACGAAACCGGTGGTCAGACCGGTAATTGAACCTTCTAATTGGGACAGTTCATTCAACTTGTCGAACACGTCAGCTACAACGGTATTAATCGCTTTTGGACCTTGAGCCTTGGCATTGTTATTATGTTGTTCGGCAATCGAGAAAATATTAGTTTCAGCCAGATCCAGAATTTCACTCACCGGACGGCCTTTAGTGTCATAGGCATTCTGTAAAATTTCAGAGCTGACCTTGATCATGCTACGTAAAGTAGAGAACTCTTTAATTTTTCCGGCATAGGTTTCCAGGTTATAGAAACTCGAAGGCGAATCAGCCATCAGCTGCATTAAATATTCTTCACCACCGACCGCATCGAGTAAGTTCTGCTTGATCAGCCAGTCATGAACCAGTACTGCATCATAAGGCGAGTTTTCTTTAGAAAGCTGTTCAATGGCACGGAAGATATATTTATGCCGGGTCGCATAAAAATCATTTTCGGTAAGTACATCGCCGACTTGTTCAAAAGATTCAGCCACAGTCATAAGGGCAGCAAGTACAGCCTGTTCAATCGCTAAATTGTGCGGGGGAGTACGGAACTCCTTAAGTTGGGTATCAGCAACAATTTCTGGTTTAGCGGTAGGTGCCTTTTTGCTGGCATTCGCCTGTGACATATAAATCCCTGATTTTAAATACAATGGTTAAATATTGTCGGAGATGAATAAGGTTTATTCACTACGAGATGAAATGATACGCGGTCTGATCCAAAATGCGAAGTGCAATTTTTTGTGAACGCGAAGAATAAATTGAATTTTCTACTGTTGAGCAGATTATATTTTTTAGAGATAAAAAAAGAGCATGCCAAAGCATGCCCTTTTTTCGGTGAGAAATTACTCAGCTACGATAGTAACCAGAACTTCTGCAGCAACATCATGGTGCAATTGGATTGCGATGTTGAATTCACCAGTGTTGCGAAGTGCGCCATTTGGAAGACGAACTTCAGCACGGTCAACTGTAAGACCAGCATTTGTCAACGCGTCAGCGATGTCACGAGTACCGATTGAACCGAACAGTTTACCTTCATCACCAGCTTTCGCAGTGATTACGATGTTTACTTCGTTCAATTGGTCAGCACGTGCTTGAGCAGCAGCTAATACTTCAGCTTCTTGTTTCTCAAGTTCAGCACGACGAGCTTCAAAAGCAGCAGTGTTAGCTTCAGTAGCTGCAACTGCTTTACCTTGAGGGATCAAGTAGTTACGGCCGTAACCAGCTTTAACTGAAACTTTATCACCAAGTTTACCAAGGTTTTTAATGCGTTGTAATAAGATAATATCCACAGCTCAACCTCACTTATGATTGTCAGTGTAAGGGATCAAAGACAAGTAGCGAGCTTGTTTGATAGCAAGTGCTAGCTGACGTTGGTAACGAGCTTTAGTACCTGTAATACGGCTAGGAACAATCTTGCCGTTTTCAGTGATGTACTGTTTTAAAGTGTCGATATCTTTGTAGTCGATGTACGTAACGTTCTCAGCTGTAAAGCGGCAGAACTTGCGACGACGGTAAAAACGTGCCATGTTAGGTTCTCCTTATGCTTCAGCAGAGTCTTGAGCTTGTTGTGCTTCTTCACGTTGAGCTTTACGCGCACGTTTTTCTTCAGCACTCTTAGCCAATAGTGACTCTTCAGTGATAGCGTTTTCACGACGGATGATAAGGCTACGAATGATTGCATCGTTATAACGGAACAATTCTTCTAGCTCATCAAGAGTAGTTTGACCACACTCAACATTCATCAGAATGTAGTGAGCTTTGTGGATCTTGTTGATTGGGTAAGCCAATTGACGACGGCCCCAGTCTTCAAGACGGTGGATTTGACCTTCAGCTTCTTTGATGTGAGTCAGGTAACGTTCTACCATACCCACAACTTGATCGCTTTGGTCTGGATGTACCAATAGTACGATTTCGTAGTGACGCATTGTCAGCTCCTTACGGTTTAAACAGCCCCAATTTAAGTGAAATTGAAGCAAGGAGTCACAACCTTGGTTGTGTCGCATAATATGCGAAGCGTGAAGTTTAGTGGTTTTGGGGCTGAAATACAAGCAAATCTTGCCAGATGATGAATGTTTAAGTAGGTATGGAAGCAAATAAAAATTTACAAGAGGGAAATTTCTAGAAGAAACACAGTTACTTTAAGTAAGCTTGAAAGGAATTAGGTATTTAGCAGGAGAAATAAAAAAGATAGAGTAAAACTCTATCTTCTTAAAAGAATATGATTGGATTCTGCGGGGCAGTAGAAGTAAAACTGAAAATAATACTGATCACGGTAATTAGTTTGACCGAGAACATGAAATACTGTTTTGCCCATGCCTGATTATCTTCAGCTTTAAAGCCCTGAATACTGAGATAGATCCAGTAAAGCGTCATCAGATTTAATACCACCAGATAGATCCAGTTTGCATAACCATAAACAAATAAAGCATTCATGGTAATTCCGAACAATATCACGTAGATCAAAGATTCGATCTTGGTACGTCGAATTGAACGGGCGACAGGCAGAATTGGAATGCCTGCATTTTTGTAATCTTCAAAACGATAGACTGCAATTCCCCATGAATGGGGCATTTGCCAGAGTGCATACCCTAGAAAAATTAAAAGGGCACCCAGGTCAAACTGGCTTGCAACTGCGGTATAACCGATCACAGGCGGTGCTGCACCAGAAATACTGCCTACCAGTGTTTGGTGAATAGTTGTTCGTTTTGTCCATAAGCTGTAAAAACCAACGTATACGACAAAACCAATAACTGCGAATAGGAAAGCGTATGCATTTACCCAGAACCATAAAATGCCAAAACCGATCACACCCAGTACAAAAGCAAAGGTGAGAGCAACAGGTACAGAAATAGTTTTTTTGACAAGTGCGCGATTTTGTGTGCGCTGCATTTTTTGGTCGATGTCCTGATCAATAACGTTATTGACCACGCATCCTGATGCCACTACGAGAGTAGTACCAATAAGAGTAAGAAGCAGGAGAAGGAAATCTACAGAACCTTGAGTGGCTACGAAGTAGCCACCCAAAGTGGTAACAAAGTTACCGAAGAGAATTCCTGGCTTAGTCAGGAATAAATACTTTTTCAGCATGACAACCAGTTTAGATCATCATGTTGTAGTGTAGGTAGTTCATGATCCATACAGAACCCACTAAAAGAATAGCGATGGTTAAGATGGTATACACAAATGCAATTACGTTCCAGCGTTGCTCTGAAGAAGAGTTCATGTGCAAGAAGTAAATTAATTGCACAAGAATCTGAGCGACTGCAGTAATTGCAATAGCAGTAATCAAGATACCGCGGCTAAAACCACCTGCCATGACCATACCGAATGGAATTACAGTAAGGACAACAGACAGGATGAAGCCAACAGTATATTGCTTCATGTTACCGTGTGATTCGCCAGCAGCGTTATGATCATGACTCATTATAGAACTCCCATCAAGTAAACTACGCTGAATACACAGATCCATACGATGTCAAGGAAGTGCCAGAACAAGCTTAGGCACGCAAGACGACGAGTGTTAGGCAGAGTCAAACCATATTTCTTGATTTGAATCATTAACACGATCATCCATACCAAACCTGAAGTCACGTGGATACCGTGCGTACCTACCAGCGTAAAGAACGAAGACAGGAACGCAGAAGTGCTAGGGCCATGACCAGCATGAACTAAATGATTGAACTCATAAAGTTCCATACCGATGAAGGCAGCACCAAATAACCAAGTGATCGCTAACCAGGTAAGAACCTGACTAACGTTTTTCTTGTAGGCAGCTAGAACGGCAAAACCAAAAGTTACGGAAGAGATCAAAAGGGCAAACGTTTCAGTTAAAACGAAGCCTAATGAATCACCAAACAGATCACGCGCGCTTGGAGTGCCTAATGGAACGTGGCTACTTAAAACAGCGAATGCAATGAAGAGTGTACCGAAAAGGATAAGGTCACTCATCAAGTAAGTCCAGAAACCAAAGACAGTGATGTCAGTATCATCGTGATGATGATGCTCATCGTGTCCGTGGTTATCGTGATGAAGTACTTCAGCCATGGTCTTAGTCCTTCTTCAAGTGTTTTTCAAGGATCGCATAACGTTCACCTTCAATACGCTCAACTTCAGCAGCAGGAACATAGTAATCCACTTTCTTGGTGAAAGAAGACACGATGAAGCTGATGATAGCTGCTACGAAAGTAACCGCTACTAACCACCAGATGTGCCAGATTAACGCGAAGCCCATAACAGTAATGAACATTGCGATAATGAAACCAGCAGCACGGTTAGTCGGCATATGGATATCTTCGTACTTCGTAGGTTTTGCATAAGCAACACCGTTTTCTTTCTCGACCCAGAAAGTATCAATACCATTGATCTTTGGAAGATGAGCAAAGTTATAGAACGGAGCAGGAGAAGATGTAGACCATTCAAGTGTACGACCATCCCATGGATCGCCAGTCAAATCTAGACGTTGATCGCGTTGTAGGAAACCAACAACGATTTGCATGATGAAACATACAATACCAAGTGCTACAAGAACTGCACCGAACATTGCGATGTTTACATACGGATCCCAGTCTGGGTTATCAAATGTATTCAGACGACGAGTCATACCCATGAAACCAAGGATATAAAGTGGCATGAATGCAAAGTAGAAACCGAAGAACCAGAACCAGAATGCTGCTTTACCCCAAGTCTCATTCAGTCTCCAACCAAACATTTTCGGCCAGTAGAAGATGATACCCGCGAACATCGCGAATACTACACCACCAATAATTACGTTATGGAAGTGAGCGATCAGGAATAAAGAGTTATGTACCAGGAAGTCCGCTGGTGGAACTGCCATCAATACACCTGTTAAACCACCGATACCAAAAGTCACAAGGAAGCCAAGTGTCCATAGCATTGGGGTAGTGTAAACGATACGACCCTTGTACATGGTGAACAACCAAGAGAAGATTTTCACACCAGTAGGAATCGCAATAATCATGGTCATGATACCGAAGAACGCGTTAACGTTGGCACCTGCACCCATGGTAAAGAAGTGGTGAACCCATACAACGAATGACAATACTGTAATTGCAACTGTTGCATACACCATTGATTTATAACCGAACAATGCTTTACGAGCGAAAGTCGATACAACTTCAGAGTAAATACCAAATGCTGGCAATACCAGAATGTATACTTCTGGGTGACCCCAAGTCCAAATCAAGTTCACATAAAGCATTGGGCTACCGCCTAGCTCGTTTGTGAAGAAGTGGAAGCCGAAGTAACGGTCAAGAGACAGCATTGCAATAGTAGCAGTCAACACTGGGAATGCTGCGATAATCAATACTGCTGTACATAAAGATGTCCAGGTAAAGATTGGCATTTCCATCAGTTTCATGCCAGGCGCACGCATTTTGATGATGGTAACGAAGAAGTTAACACCCGTTAATAGCGTACCCAGACCTGAAATCTGCAGTGCCCAGATGTAGTAATCCACACCGACGCCAGGAGAGTATTCAATGCCTGATAGTGGAGGATAAGCCATCCAACCAGTCGCAGCGAATTCACCAATCGCAAGTGAAGCCATCATCAGACCCGCAGCACCAGCGAACAGCCAGAAGCTTAAAGAGTTCAATAATGGGAATGCAACGTCACGTGCACCGATTTGAAGCGGTACAGAGATGTTCATTAAGCCAACAACAAGACCCATTGCCACGAAGAAGATCATGATCACACCGTGTGCGGTGAAGATCTGGTCATAGTGTTCTGGGTGCAAGTAGCCTTCGCCGCCACCTTTTGCAAGGAACTGCTGAAGACGCATCATAATCGCATCGGCGAAACCACGTACCAGCATGATCACTGATACAAAGATATACATGATACCAATTTTTTTATGGTCTACAGATGTGAACCATTCGTTCCACAGGTAGCCCCATTTTTTGAAGTAGGTAATACCTGCAACAACTGCGATACCACCTAAGATCATCATTGCAACAGTTACCAGTACGATTGGATCGTACGGAATTGCATCTGGACCTAACTTACCTAAGAAGCTCATGAATTATTCTCCTTGAGAAGCAGTCGCATGTTCAACATCTACATGTGCTTCAGAAGCAGCTGCTTCCTGGTGAGCAACAGAAGACGCTGAGTGATCAGCACCGTGATAGTTACTCATGTAGTTATTGATCACAGATTCAAACAAACCTTGCTCAACAGAAGAGTAGTAAGTCACTGGATGTGGCTTAGTTGGGTAAGGCTTCATTGCTTCAGCAGCAGCCTTCTCTTCAGGAGTCGTAGCTTTTGCAATAATCGCTTCGATTTGGTGTTTACCACGGTTACCGTCACGCAAGCTTGCAAATTCAGCTTGGTCTAAAACAGTTTTTTGAACTGCTTCTGGATTTACTGAAGTACCGTTACCTGCTTTAACTGCAGCTACCCATTCAGCAAACTGAGCATCAGTCACAGCATGTGCACGGAAGCGCATTTGTGAGAAGCCATAGCCTGAATAGTTAGAAGAGAAACCGCGGTAGCCTTCAGCTGGGCTAGTTTCGTCTGCCATTAAGTTCAGGTGAGTTTGCATACCCGCCATTGCATAGATCTGACCACTTAACGCAGGGATGAAGAATGAGTTCATCGTGAAGTTAGAAGTCAAACGAAGACTTACCGGAGTTTTCTCTGGGAAGCGAATTTCGTTTACAGTCGCAATGTTTTGTTCTGGGTAGATGAAGATCCATTTGAACTGTTCAGCAATAACCTGAACTGTTAATGGTGCTTTATCTGCCTCAAGTGGGCGGTATGGGTCGTACTTGTGGGAACCCCACCAAGTTAACCAAGCTAAAATACCAATAATAATGACAGGGATACCCCAAACTACAATTTCAATCGCAGTAGAGTGTGCCCATGTAGGTTTATAGTCTGCGTCTTTATTCGATGCGCGATATTTCCAACCGAACCATAATGCCATGATAATTGATGGAATTACCACCAATAGCATTAAGTAAATCGCAGTCATCATCAGGCTACTTTGGCCTTCAGCAACTGGACCCTTAGAGTTCAGAAGTACTAGATCACCACCACACCCTGTTAAAAGTGCAGCCATCGTTGATAAAGACAATACAGCTAAAATCGTTTGTCTCATTTTACAACCTCGGTGAAGAGTCCCATTCCCTAATTTAATATGGGATAGCGATTAAAGTGTCGCATGATAAAAGAGGCCGTTTTTTTACAAAACACCCTTCTAATCATAATACACCGCTACGTTGTAGGGCATTATGCCTGATATTGCCAAACTAAGCTATATATAAAGGTGCTTTAAATGACTGTAATAAAAACCGATTTTGTCGGTCGAGTTTCAAGAATATTTATAGGAATTTTATTGTAATTTCAAAGTTATGTAGGAAAATGGGATGCCAAAACATCCCATTTTATGGCATAACTAATTATTGTTTAACGACTTGAGTTTTTGCCAGTTTATCGTGCACGGTTTGACGTTTTTGCCCTAAACCGAACGCCCAGTCAATGATTGTGCTGAGTGGCATGAAGATAATATTCAGGAAAATAAAGAACACACTGCGAATAGTGAAGGCACGCATCAAGCTGGTTTTTTCACCAGTCTCAGCATCTACGATCTTAATTTTAGTCAGTTTTTTACCGATACTTTGACCCGATTTGGCAATCAGAAAAGCCTGAATAGCGAGCATGATCACCAGGTAAATTGCAGTCGCAATCCATGCCTGCTGTGAAAACATGTCAAACATCTGAGTCTGTAGCTGCTGTGCCAAAGCAGGGTCAGCATCACTACTTAACATCACATTCATAAATTCCTGGTTCAGTTGTGCGAATTGGGTTTCCTGTTCAGGAGTAAAAAATGCGGTCAAAATAAACGTCGCAGGCAGCCATAAAAGCAGATCCACAATCTTGGCTAAAATACGGCTTGGAATACTCGCCAGTTCTTTTTTTGCTGCAACATTTTGAGAGCTGCGGGCACGAAGATGGTCTGTACTTAACTCATTTGCGTTCTGTGGAGCCTGATAGGCAGGTGTCGCTGGCATTTCTGGTGCTACATAGCCTTCAGGCTGATAGATCAGTTTCCCTTGGGTGAGTTCACCTAAAGCTTTCCATTCGGTCATACCTTGATGCCAAGCCAAATCAGTCAGAAGTACCTGTTGGTTGGCAAGCATCTGATTTAATTGCTCGAGCGTATATGGGCCAGCTTGTTGATTATTTCGTGCCAAGTAAATCTGCATATAAACTGAATCTCAAAAATATAAATTTAGACAAAAATTGAACTAGGAGTTTAAGTATTTTCAGGCTGAAAACAAATAAAAGAATATAAGTGTAATATATGGATAAGTTTAGGATTTTCAAGAATGTTCATCACCAAATTCCTCCATAATTGAGACAGTGTAGCAAGGATTGATGATTTTGCTATCAAGATGTGAAAATTCACTTAAATTTAATTATGCAATTTTTTATCATGATGTTTGTTGGTGTTTGTTTGTCATTGCACTAAGAAGCTTATGCTTATATAAATAATTTGATTTCTGTTAAATCAAAAAACATATAATTAATCACTTAACTATAAATATAATTAAGATAATAGACCTCTTGCGTTAGTCAAAATTTAATCAGTGATAAACGTTGATTTTTAAATAAATATCAAAGTCTAAAATAGTCAAAAATAATACTTTCGCAAGAGGTCTAATATCTAGGTAATATTGAGAACATAAAAAAAGACCCTATGAAAGGGTCTTTTTTTAAAGAGTTAATTAAGCTTTTTGAGCTTTCTCTTCAGATAGGAAGAACCAGGTATCCAATACTGAGTCTGGGTTAAGAGATACAGATTCAATACCTTGTTCCATCAGCCATTGTGCAAGATCTGGGTGGTCAGAAGGACCTTGGCCACAGATACCTACATATTTACCGGCTTTACGGCAAGCATGGATGGCCATAGAAAGAAGCGCTTTTACTGCTGGATCACGTTCATCAAATAGGTGAGAAACGATACCAGAGTCACGGTCAAGACCAAGCGTTAACTGAGTCAAGTCATTTGAACCGATAGAGAAACCATCGAAGTGTTCAAGGAACTGTTCAGCTAACAAAGCGTTAGTTGGCAATTCACACATCATGATCACTTTAAGACCATTTTCACCACGTTTCAGACCGTTTTGACCTAATAGCTCAATAACACGTTTAGCTTCAGCAACAGTACGTACGAACGGGATCATGATTTGAACGTTAGTCAGACCCATTTCGTCACGAACTTTTTTCAGTGCACGGCATTCAAGTTCGAAGCAGTCACGGAAGTTGTCAGATACATAACGACTTGCACCACGGAAGCCCAACATTGGGTTTTCTTCTTCAGGTTCGTACAGTTTACCGCCGATCAGGTTAGCGTATTCGTTTGACTTGAAGTCAGACATACGTACGATCACTGGTTTGTCAGCGAACGCAGCAGCAAGAGTAGAGATACCTTCAACCAGTTTTTCTACATAGAATTCGATTGGAGATGCATAACCTGCAGTACGAGCAAGTACAGCAGCACGAGTTTCACGTGGCAGACTATCGATGTTCAATAATGCTTTAGGATGCACACCGATCATACGGTTGATGATGAACTCTAGCCGAGCAAGACCAATACCTTCGTTCGGAATTTGCGCGAAGTCAAATGCACGATCCGGGTTACCTACGTTCATCATGATTTTGAACGGAAGTTTTGGCATAGATTCGATAGAGTTGGTTTGGATTTCGAAATCAAGCGCACCTTCGTAGATGAAACCAGTATCACCTTCAGCACAAGATACAGTCACTTCCTGACCGTCAACCAGGACTTCGGTTGCATTACCACAACCTACGATAGCTGGAACCCCAAGTTCACGTGCGATGATCGCAGCGTGACAAGTACGACCACCACGGTTAGTTACAATCGCAGCAGCACGTTTCATTACTGGTTCCCAATCCGGGTCAGTCATATCAGATACAAGTACATCACCGTCTTGTACTTTGTCCATTTCTTTAATTGAAGTTACGATGCGGACTTTACCAGAACCGATACGTTGACCAATTGAACGGCCTTCACAGATTACAGTACCACGTTGTTTTAACAGGTAGCGTTCCATCGTGCCGACATTTTCACGGCTCTTCACAGTTTCAGGACGCGCCTGAACGATGTAGATTTTGCCGTCATCACCGTCTTTCGCCCACTCGATGTCCATTGGAGAACCGTAGTGGTTTTCAATGATCAGTGCTTGCTTAGCCAATTCTTGCAGTTCATGATCGTTCAATGCAAATTGTTGACGATCCGCTTTTTCTACATCAACTACAACAACTGATTTACCCGCAGCGGCTTCTTCACCATAAATCATTTTCTGGTGTTTAGAACCTAAGTTACGGCGCAGTACAGCGTGTTTGCCTGCATTTAGAAGCGGTTTTGAAATATAGAATTCATCCGGGTTTACTGCACCCTGAACTACCATTTCACCCAAGCCATAAGAAGCTGTAATGAATACTGCATCACGGAAGCCTGATTCAGTATCTAGAGTGAACATTACACCAGCAGCACCAGTTTCTGAGCGAACCATACGTTGTACGCCTGCAGAAAGAGCAACCACGTCATGCGCAAAGTTTTGGTGTACACGGTAAGAGATCGCGCGGTCATTGTACAAAGATGCAAACACTTCTTTGATCGCGATCAGAACGTTATCGATACCACGAATGTTCAGGAAGGTTTCTTGCTGACCTGCGAAAGAAGCATCAGGTAAGTCTTCTGCAGTCGCAGATGAACGAACGGCAACCGCGATGTCAGGGTTGCCGTTTGAAAGTTCTGCAAAAGCTGCACGAATTTCCTTTTCCAGTTCAGCAGTAAGTGGAGTTTCCACAATCCATTGACGAATCTTTGCACCAGTTTCAGCAAGTGCATTGACGTCATCAACGTTAAGTGCAGCAAGCTCTGCATTGATTTTAGCGTTTAGGCCACTTTGCTCGAGAAATTCACGATAAGCAGCAGCTGTTGTTGCGAAGCCACCTGGTACTGATACACCAGCATTAGATAAGTGGCTGATCATTTCGCCCAGAGATGAGTTTTTCCCACCTACAAGCTCAACATCGTGCTTCCCTAATTTTTCTAGACCAATTACGCGCGCTTCCAAAGTTGTTACTCCACTTTTGCAGTATTAATCACTATCTTGGCATGAGAGTATAGCAAATCTTCTAGGTTTTTGATTTTACTAAGCGACAGTCATGTAAGATCGGTTTACTATAAAGATTATATAGTACTAAGACAAATGTTTGAGGAGAATTTTAATGTCAGAAGGTAAACAAATTCAGCGGAGTGTGTTTTTTATTTCCGATGGTACTGCCATTACTGCTGAAACCCTTGGCCACTCACTGTTAGCGCAGTTTCCGCATGTGGATTTTGACATTCATATTATCCCTTATATTAGCTCTGAAGAAGCGGCCATGAATGTGGTCACAGAGATCAATGAACGTGCCCAAAAAGACGGTCAAAAACCTTTGGTTTTCGATACGTTGGTGGATCCCTATGTGCGTGAAATTATTAATACTGCAAATGCAGTAAATCTTGATGTTTTTGAAGGGCTTATCAGTAAATTATCAGAAGAGCTTGGTACTGAACCTACGACTTTAGTCGGTCAGACCCATGCGGTGACCGATTCTGAGTCTTATAAGGCACGTATTGATGCCGTACATTTTGCGCTCGACAATGATGATGGTGCGCGTACGCGTCACTATGATAAGGCTGATCTGATCCTGATTGGCGTATCGCGTTCCGGTAAGACTCCAACCTCAATTTATTTGTCTCTGCAATTTGGAATTCGTGTAGCGAACTATCCGCTAACTGAAGAAGATCTGGACGATAACCGCCTGCCAGCAGTGCTAAGACCGCATAAAAACAAGCTTTTTGGCTTGATGATTGATGCAGAACGTCTGGTTGCAATTCGTACAGAACGTAAGGCCAACAGCCGTTATGCCAGCTTTAGCCAGTGTCAGATGGAACTGCGTGCAATTGAAGGCATCTATATTTCGGAAGGGATAAAGTACCTGAATGTTTCGGAAATGTCGATTGAAGAAATCTCAACGCGTGTCTTACAGATGACAGGACTAAAACGTCGAATTGGCTAAAAAGAATTCAGAGCCAGACTTCAGTTTGGCTCTGATTTATAGATAAAAATTAATAAAAATACTGCTTTCATAGAAATAAAATATGAATATTATAAGTTGTTGAAATATTCAATATTTTAATAAAAAATGCAGTGATTGTTTTTTAAACTTTTTTGCTATTCAATGAAATCAAAAATTCAATTTTGCAGAGCTAAATTTTTCCAAATACACTCCGAATTTTTAATCTTATGTGCTAAAAACAGATTAACTTGCTGATTGAAAAGTATGCACAATTAGCTCAACCTGATGTTCATCTCCATTAATACAATGAATACTATTTTCGGAAATTTTTGCAATAGGCCAGGTAATCAGCTGGCAATTTTCACGTTGCAGAGCAGCATAATAGTGATCTGATTTAAGATAAACTTTGGATGCGGCTGCAAGATTTGGCATGAGCTGGCGTCTGAGCCATAAATTTTGTACCTGATTTTCTAGATAACGTAATGATAAAATGCTTTTAATGCGGTTATTAAATAGGCGTCGATTTTTAATGATTAAGGGGTGATTTAATAACCGCTGCAAACCACGTTCAGTACCTGGCAATACAAATTGCGGATTAATCTGAAAAACTTTTACTGAGTGAGCTTGCTGGCTAATCTTGTTGAGCTGGCTTACGGTAAATTGATCCGTACCGATAATCGCAATATCTTTTCCGGCACAGTCAAGTTCAGCGAGCTGGGAAGAGGGCATTTTAATGCCAGTAAAATGCTGGAAATTTTCGGGACGATTCTCAAATATACCCGCGTATGCATCCTGCTTGGTGGACATTGTTTTTCCTTGAAATTATTTAATAATTGGTCTTATTTGCTTTGTTATAGATATTAACAAAAGCCCTAGAGCGGTAAAGTTCAAAATTTAACTTAGACAGTCATTCTTTTTTCTATTGTATTTTTAATGAGACATAGATGTATTAAAGCGCAGGAGATCCATCTTAGACATGGATTTATCTATTTGGAGACTTAAAATTTTCAAACAAAGTTTTAAAAAATATACCCATTCCTAAGAGTGGGTATATAGATCAGAATAAATTAGGCAAAGCAAGACAGCATTATTGCCCGTTTTTGATCTGCATCAGCAATTCAAAATTATGCAGACGTTTCTCTGTGTCATAGATGTCACAGGTGAAGATAAACTCATCTACATCATATTTTGCTATGAGTGCTTCCAAACCGGCTTTAACAGTTTCTTTGGAACCCACTTGCGCCATGGCAAAGAAATTGTCGACAGACATTTTTTCAGGTGGTGACCAGAGTCCTTCCATAGAATCAATCGGCGCTTTCAATTTCAGGCTTTGACCGCGAATCAGGGCAAGGACACGCTGGTAAGCACTTGTTGCCAGATATTCAGCTTCTTCATCTGTATCTGCGACACAAGTCGGTACGCCCATAGAAACATAAGGACGATCCAGATATTCAGACGGTTCGAAATTGTCCCGATACAATTGAATCGCTTGACCAAGCATACGCGGAGCAAAGTGAGATGCAAAAGAATAGGGTAGACCAAGTTTTGCTGCCAGTTGTGCGCTAAACAGGCTCGAACCTAATAACCACACAGGTACGTGTGTGCTTTGGCCTGGAGTTGCCACAATGCGTTGGCCTGGAATCGGATCTTTAAAGTATTGCAGAATTTCTAAAACATCCTGCGGGAACTGATCTTCAGTTTCCTGACGGCCACGACGTAAAGCACGCATGGTCATTTGATCGGTACCAGGAGCACGGCCTAGACCCAGCTCAATACGATCTGGATATAAAGTCGCTAATGTACCGAACTGTTCTGCTACTACCAAGGGTGCATGGTTTGGCAACATAATGCCGCCAGAGCCAAGTTTGATGCTATTGGTATTTGCCAGTAAATAGCCTAAGAGAACGGCAGTCGCTGAGCTGGCAATACCATCCATATTATGATGCTCGGCCAGCCACATCCGGCTATAACCTAGACGTTCTGCGGTCTGGGCCAATTCCAACGCATGTTGCAGGGAGAATTGAATGGTCTTATCGTCACGAACTGGAACCAGTTCGAGAATAGAGAACTGGGTATCGGTAAGCGTACGCATAATATTACTCTTGAATAAACATGACTAAGAGCATACGACTTTGCATTGTATTTGTATATCGAAAAAAATCGATATATATGTAAACCAAAATAACAGGCAAAAAAATAAGCATCCGAAGATGCTTATTCAAGGAGGAAAAGTGATTAGAGGAAATCTTAGCGACGGTGGTTATAACGGTAGTTGCTAGTACGATAGTTTTTTGAACTATAGCGACGGTCATAACGGTCATCATAACGACGGTCTTCGCTGACTTTTTTACCAAGGGCAGAACCACCAGCAGAACCTAATGCAGCACCAATTAAGCCGCCATTAGAACCCGCCATGTTTTTACCTACGGCATAACCGGCACCACCACCTAAAGCACCGCCGATAATCGCACCATTACGGTCACGTTTATTCGCTGCTACTGCGGCACCAGCACCACCGCCAATCGCAGAACCGATTGTTGCACCAGTTGTACCACCCATTTTATTGCCCACTGCGGCACCAACGACACCACCCAAAGCAGAAGCTAAAGCCGTATTCGTTGTATTTCCGGCATTGGCGGCTGTCATACCCATGGCTGAGGTTGCTACGACAGCGATCATTAGAGATTTGTAATTCATGAGTACACCTTTTATATATCTAGCTGTATTTGTTGATGAGATAAATTTAATCTAGCAACCGTCAAATAGCATGGAGGCAGTGTTGGCGAATTGTGATTTTTATCTCCTTAATTTATTCATGATCTTGTTCGAATAAGTTGATGTATTACATGAATTTGAATACGTTGAACGCATAATAAAAAAAGCACCCAAACAGGTGCTTTTAATGTTAAATGTAGCGTCGAATTTAAAGAGCCTAAGGGCAAGAAATTAACGGTGACGTTTTTTCCAGTGTTTAGCACGATTCGCTTTGGCACGATCGGCTGCTTTATCTTTAGAAATTTTATTACCTAATGCTGCACCACCCGCAGCACCGAGTGCTGAACCGATGTAACCGCCATTAGAACCGCCCATGTTTTTACCTACGGTATAACCAGCACCACCACCTAAAGCACCACCAATTGCAGATGAGGTACGGTTTTTCTTGTTACTTGCAACAGCAGCACCACCTGCACCACCTAATGCAGCACCAATTGTTGCGCCAGTGTTGCCCCCCATGTTTTTGCCCAGTGCAGTACCAGCAACGCTACCTAAAGCACTTGCTGCTGCCACACGTGCAGTACTGTCTGCATGCGCACTCACTGTCATCATTGAGCCTGCAGCCATTGCAGCACTCAGTAAAATTGCATTGAGTTTCATGTTGTAACTCCGTGTCCCTGATAGGACTTTCATATGTTAGTGTGTTTCGACGCAGAAAATGTAACAAATCATGCCCAAAAGAATGTGAAGATCTACCTCCATATTTAATGTGTTTATTTGCCAATTTGTAAAATGAGAAATAAATAAGGATCGAATTGAGCAGAAAAAATCCAAAACTGAAGATTTTATTTATATTTGTTAACAAATGGCGGTGACATCGCTGCATCTAAACACTGACTTACTGAATAATGATGTTCATTGACCCAGAGAATCGTTAAACTAGGCGCAATTTTTTGATTTCGCTGTGCTAAATCACTGTTTAGTTTAGTCACAGCCTTATGTTTGAGATTTTTTAGAAAATGAAAGAATCGTTACGTTTACGATTAGACCAACTCTCTGACCGTCATGAAGAACTGACTGCGTTATTGGCAGATGTTGAAGTGATTTCGGACAACAAGCGTTTTCGCCAGTTATCACGTGAGCATAATGATTTAACCGAGATTACCAACGTTTGGACCAAGTACAAACAGGCTGAAGAAGATATTGAAACTGCGCAAGCCATGCTGTCTGATCCTGACTTTAAGGAAATGGCGCAGGAAGAGATTAAGGAAAATAAAGCCCTGATCGAACAGCTTGAGGCTGATTTGAATATCCTGATGATTCCAAAAGATCCGAATGATGCCAACTCTGCTTATTTGGAAATTCGTGCCGGAACAGGTGGTGACGAAGCTGCGATTTTCTCGGGTGATTTATTCCGTATGTATAGCAAATATGCGGAATCTCAAGGTTGGCGTATTGAAATCCTGTCTGAAAATGAAGGTGAGCATGGTGGCTATAAAGAAGTCATCTGCCTGGTGAATGGTGAAGGGGTATATGGTCGCCTGAAATTTGAAAGTGGAGCACACCGTGTACAACGTGTGCCTGCGACAGAATCGCAAGGTCGTGTACATACTTCAGCATGTACTGTAGCAATTCTTCCAGAAGTGGATGTAGATACTTCAGTCGACATTAACCCGGCTGACCTACGTATCGACACTTACCGCGCATCAGGTGCTGGTGGTCAGCACATTAACAAAACTGACTCTGCGGTGCGTATTACGCACATTCCAACCGGTACTGTGGTGGAATGTCAGGATGAACGTTCACAGCATAAAAACAAAGCCAAAGCGATGGCTTTATTGGTTTCACGTCTGGAAAATGCCAAACGTGCCGCAGCAGATGCAGCGACTTCTGAAATGCGCCGTGACCTGGTCGGTTCGGGTGACCGTTCAGAACGTATTCGCACCTATAACTATCCACAAGGTCGTATGACCGATCACCGTATTAACCTGACTTTATATAAGCTGGATGCCGTGATGGAAGGTGATCTGACTGAGCTATTAGACAGTCTGCATCGTGAATATCAGGCCGATCAGTTGGCCATGCTTGCACAGCAGAATGGTGGCTAATGAACATTCAAGAAGCACTGGCTTTACGTGGTGAACCTGAAAGTTATGAACGTCAGGAAAATGCCTGGCTGTTGGAACACATTACCAAGATTGATGCTTTTGATCTGGTAATGAAAAAAGACCAGCAGTTAACGCCTGAACAGGAACAGGCCTATGTCGAAAGCCTGGCGAGGATTGCTGCAGGTGAGCCATTGGCCTATGTCACAGGTTCACAACCGTTCTGGACTTTGGATCTAAAAGTCACTAAAGATACGCTAGTACCACGCCCGGATACCGAAGTGCTGGTCGAAACAGTCCTGAAATTAGACCTGCCGGAAGATGCACGAATTGTTGACTTGGGAACTGGTACCGGTGCTATTGCCTTGTCACTGGCGTCTGAGCGCCCTAACTGGTCTGTTACCGCTTCGGATATTTATGAACCCACACTGGAAGTTGCGAAATATAATGCGGAACAGCATGATTTAGATCAGGTGCAGTTTGTGCTTGGTTCCTGGCTAAAACCATTTGGTCGGCAGTTCTTTGATGCGATTGTATCTAATCCACCGTATATTGATGCAGACGATGAGCATATGCCTGATCTGGCGACTGAGCCGGAACGTGCGCTGGTTTCAGACAAAAATGGTCTGGCTGATATTGAGATGATTATTCAGCAAGCTAAAAAGCATCTAACCGTAAATGGCTGGGTTGTGCTTGAGCACGGCTATGATCAGGGCGATGCGGTCCGCCATCTGTTTACTCAAGCTGGCTATAAACAGGTCCGTACAGTGAAAGATTATGGCGGAAATGACCGGGTAACTTTAGGTCAGTGGCCACATTAATTTTTAAAGCTTGATTTAATAAAAAAGCGACCTGGATAGGTCGCTTTTTTAATTCTTTTATTCAATAAATTATGACTTTTTAATCACATCTCGCCAGCGCAGTAAGCGGGTTTCGAACAATTTCATAATGCTATCGGTGATTTTGCCTAGGACTGCTAACAGGATAATCGCAATAATCACAATATCCGGACGTGAAGTTTCACGACCATCACTGAGCAGATAACCAATCCCTTGAGTGGCAGCAATCAATTCAGCTGCAATCATAAACATCCAGGATAAACTCAGGCTATTCCTTAAGCCAGTCAATATTCCCGGTGAGGCAGCAGGCAATACAATCTGCTGAACCTGTTGCCAGTATTTCAGGCGATAGACTTTTGCGACTTCAATCAGCTTACGATCCACACCCTGAATCGCTGCCACAGTATTGGTATATGTCGGGAAGAAGGCACCAATCGCGATCAAGGTGATTTTAGAAGATTCATCAATCCCTAACCAAAGTAAAAGTAACGGAATCCAAGCCAGACTCGGAATGGATTTAATTGCAGAAAACGTTGGTTCCAGAAAATCTTCTGCATGTCTGTTTAGCCCAACCAGGATCGCAAAGATCAGTCCCAATCCACTACCAATCCCAAAGCCAAGAAAAACCCGCCAGCTACTGGTCCAGATGTGTTGCCATAAATCGCCCTCAGCCAGTTCAGTAAAGGACTGAAACAGGCTACTCGGTGCAGGCAACAGATAAGGTTCGATTACGCCATTACGGACCAGTATTTCTACCAATACGATAAAAATAACAGGCAGGGTGAGGGCTTTGATCAGCGAAATGCTGCGTGGTAACACAGCGGATTTTGACTGTTCTTCCACGCTCAACTGTTCCGAGATGCTTTTCGGTATAGCCATTACTTAGTTGCAACCTTTTTAGCATAGCGGGCATCAAATAATTGAGTCACGACCTGATTGACATTGGTTCCTTTACGAACCAGTTCTTCTTCCGTCAGGATACGACCAGCTTTTTGTAATGCCCCGGTATGTTTGGTGGTTGGAATATTCTGATCCAGATTAGTACGGCTGAGTTGAAGCTTGGCGACTTCAATCGGAAGCTTGGCTTCACGTGCCAGTAATTCAGCCAATTTGTCGGGATTGGCTTTCGCCCATTGACGTGCCTGTTCATAAGCTTTAATCACTGCTTCAATCGCTTCCGGACTGGATTTGGCAAACTGGTCTTTTACGCTCAGTACGCTATAAGAATTAAAACTGACATTGCGATATAGTAATTTGGCACCTGACTGTGCCTGCGCAGATGCCATTAAAGGATCAAGGCCTGCCCAGGCATCGACCTGTTTACGCTCTAACGCAGTCTTACCATCCGGATGCTGTAAATGAACGAGCTCTACATCGCGTTTGCCCAAACCAATCGTATCTAAGGCTTGTAAAGTAAATAAGAAAGGATCTGTACCTTTAGTGGCAGCAATCTTTTTACCTTTCAAATCTTTCAGAGATTTGATATTTGAATCTTTATTAACGACCAGTGCTGTCCATTCAGGCTGGCTCTGAATATAAACCGTTTTAATCGGGCTACCATTGGCGCGGCTAAGCACTGCCGCTAAACCTGCAGTAGAAGCAAAATCTGTGCTACCGCTATTTAGATATTCGAGTGAGCGGTTACTGCCTTGGCTAAATACCCATTTAATCTTGGTTTTTAGCAAAGCTTTTTCTAGCAGTTTCTGTTCTTTAACCACCAGACTGGTCGGTGCGTAATAGGCATAATCCAATTTTAATTCAGATGGAATCGCTGCGTTAGCCAAGCCGGTAAAGAAAGAAATAGAAAGACCGAGTAAAGTCAGACCCGAAGTTCTTAATGTTTTTTTCATGAATATCTCAATCTTGAATTAAATTTTTTACATTCATATCGATAAATCGATAAGCACACAAAAAAGAAAAAAAGATAATCAAATCAAAAAATGAAATAATTAACAGTTTTAAATATAGGTATTTGTTTTTATTTGAATTTATTAAATAAAGAATAGAAAGGTTTTGCTTAGATAAAATTTTAAAAATGGTATGGCGTAAATTGATAAGCTGTTTTTTTAATCATTCGTCTTTGCAGTAGGAAGTTTTATAAATAACGAGTGCCATAAAAAAAGCGATGCATTAGCATCGCTTTTTGAGTCACTATTTTATCAATCTGGATAGCTTACATTGGGTAGTCTTGCAGACAGTCATAAACCTCGACTTGATCTAGGCTACCAGTTTCCATTGCCAGGCAAAGAGCCACGACTTTGGCAGTATCAGCAAGATATTGTTCATCTTTCAGTGCAATACCTTGTTGTAATGCAACGATGCGCTCAGCCGGAATTTCAAGCGATTTCGCAGCTTCAGTGGCATCAATCTGGTTAAAGAAGTGCACAATAGCATCTTTGAGGGCAGAATCAGACGCATTCAAGATGCCTTGATTCAATTGCTCTGCATTAAGATCGGTCGAAGAAACTAAAGCCTGGGCGAAGTTTTGAACAAGATTTTGTCCAAGAACATCAGTCATCTTTAACATGGAAAATACCTTCAACAAGGAAAGAGGGAAAGGGAGTACAGCCAAAAGTGAAGCACTAAAAATTGATTGAAAAATAAACTATATTAATAGGGAATGCAAAGCATTATGGATGACCGTTCAGTCCTCTATTTTTGGGCTGTAAGCCTTGAAAAATATAACTGTTGAGAAAATATAAATTTAAATTTATATGCTAAATTTTAATCGTTTTTAAGTCTTATTAAATATAAATTATCTAGTAATATTTTGTCTATAGGCACCTGGACTAACCCCTGTCCATTTTTTAAAGGCACGATGAAAAGCACTGACTTCCTGGAAGTTAAGCTGATCACTGATGTCCTGCAAACTTTGATCCGTACGGGTTAATAGTTCAATGGCTGTATCACGACGAATTTCATTTTTGAGCTGTTGATAAGTCACACCTTCATTTTTAAGACGCCGTTGCATGGTGGCTTCAGACATATTCATTTTCAAAGCAAGCTCATTCAGTTCAAGCCATTCAGCCGGAGGTACTTTTAAAAGCTGTTTGCGGATCTGTGCACTTAGCGCATAAGGATTTTTAAAGCGAACTAGCAGGTTATGCGGAGTCTGTTGAATAAACTGATACCAGGAGGTTTGATCCTGTTTTACTGGGAGCTGCAAATAGGCTGCATCAAACTGGATATAGTTTTCACTGGCCTGATATTCAATCTGCTCACAAAAACGGACTTTATAATCAAAATCATCGAGTGGTGCGGCACATTTCAGTTGAATCTGATTAAGTAAAACCCGCTGTCCGCTTAACCAGCATAGCAGGGTATGAATCAGCATTAGATAGGTTGCATAACTAAACATGCGCTTGGTCTGGTTCTGGTCATAGATCACGATATAGGCAAAGTTTTCTTCGACCATCAGTGTGCTGTGCAGATCATCCAGAATCAGATTAAAAAATTGCAGGATTTGCTGCAGAGCTTTTTCCAGCGTATCGGTCTGTAACAGCATTTTTGACAAGAGTTTGAAACTGCCACGGCGCATTGGATGGCTGTCCATGCCAAAAAATTCGTCATTCATGCTATCGGCAAGTGCAGTCCATAGCGCGGCATACTGCGCCACTGACACCCGTGCTTTAGCGGAATGAAGAATCTCTAATGGAATGGCAGCCTTAGTTAAAATCGCAGCAATATCATAATGCTGTGCTTTGGCATTCAGCAGTGCTTCATGAACCAGATCAATCGAAATGGTTCCCTTACTATATTCCAAGGCTGGTAAATGCATAGCCAGTCAGATATCCCTTCTTTATTGTCCAAATCCATCAGTGAAGATGCAACATTTGGAAATTGTACAGAATAAAATCTCTGTTTACTCTGCCTATTAAGTCGTAGCTTGTCATAAAAATAGGAACAGGACATTAACATGAAAATTCAGGGAAAAGTGATTGTGGTAACTGGTGGTGCATCAGGTCTGGGTGCAGCCACAGCGACTCATCTGGTGGAACAGGATGCAAAAGTGATTCTGGTGGATATGAACCAGGAGCAGGGCAATGCCTTACAACAGCAACTGGGTGAGCAGGCTGAATTTGTACAACTGGATGTAACGGATGAGCAGGCGGTTGAAGCTTTCTTTAATCATGTTGAAAATCAGTATGGCCAACTCAATGGCTTGGTGAACTGTGCTGGTATTGCACCTTCTGCCAAGGTACTGGGCCGCAATGGAATCCATGAACTGGCGATGTTCCAGAAAGTGTTGAATATCAATGTAAGTGGCACATTCAATATGCTTCGTTTTGCAGCGGCTTTAATCGCGAAGTATGAGCTGCAAACCGATGAAGAGGAGCGCGGTGTAATCGTGAATACGGCTTCAGTTGCAGCCTTTGATGGTCAGATTGGTCAGACAGCTTATTCTGCGTCTAAAGGTGCAGTCGTTGCGATGACGCTGCCACTCGCGCGTGAGCTGGCACGTGAAGCGATTCGTGTCATGACCATTGCACCCGGCATTATGGAAACCCCAATGCTGAAAGGCATGCCGCAAAATGTACAGGATGCTCTGGGGCAGATGGTTCCATTTCCGCCGCGTCTGGCTAAACCTCAGGAGTTTGCCCAGTTAGTAGGTCATATCTTCGAAAATAGCTATCTGAACGGTGAAGTGATTCGTCTGGATGGCGCCATCCGTATGGCTCCAAAATAAGTTCGAGCCAACGAAGCAAAATACAAAAGTCAGAGTAGATAGGTTTATTCACTCTATATGGAAAATTAAAAGATAAGTAAGGGATATACGCAGTGCTTTTAAATGACGAACAGAAAATGATTCAGGAAATGATGCGAAACTATTCGCAGCAAAAACTGAAACCCACCGCTGGTTTAAGGGATAAAACGGCTCAATTTCCAGCACAAGAATTGAAAGAACTCGGTGCACTCGGTGCACTCGGTATGACCGTGTCTGAACAATGGGGTGGAGCAGGCCTGGACTATGTGTCGCTGGTACTGGCCCTTGAGGAAATCGCTGCTGGAGATGGAGCCATATCGACCATTGTCAGTGTGCAGAATTCATTACCTTGCGGGATTACCCAGCGTTATGGTACCGAGAAACAAAAGCAGAAATACCTGACCAAACTGGCAACTGGTGAATGGTTGGGGTGTTTCTGCCTGACGGAACCTCAAGCTGGTTCCGATGCCAGCGCACTAGAATGTAAGGCAGAACGTGATGGCGATGAATGGGTATTAAATGGCACCAAGCAGTTTATTACTACCGGTAAGCATGCCCAGATTGCACTGGTATTTGCAGTGACAGATAAATCTGCGGGCAAGAAAGGAATCTCATGTTTCTTGGTACCTACCAATAGTCCAGGATATATCGTCTCGAATCTGGAAGAAAAAATGGGGCAGCATTGTTCCGATACCGCGACCATTATTTTTGATCAATGCCGGATTCCGGCTGAGAACCTGCTCGGAAAAGAAGGTGAAGGCTACAAGATTGCCTTGTCTAATCTGGAATCTGGCCGGATCGGGATTGCGGCACAATCCGTAGGTATGGCACGAGCTGCACTGGATGCTGCTGTTGAATATGCCAATGAACGTAAATCTTTTGGTGTAGAGCTGGTGCAGCATCAGGCAGTAGCATTCCGTCTCGCAGATATGGCCACCCAGATTGAGGCAGCAAGACAACTGGTCTTACATGCAGCAACGCTTAAAGATGCAGGATTACCATGCTTAAAAGAAGCGTCCATGGCTAAACTGTTTGCTTCGACTATAGCAGAGCGAGTCTGCTCGGATGCGATTCAGATTCATGGCGGTTATGGCTATGTCTCAGATTTCCCGGTTGAACGTATTTACCGTGATGTCAGAGTGAGCCAGATTTATGAAGGTGCATCAGATATTCAGCGTCTGGTCATTGCCCGGGAAGTGAGCAAAGTTTAAAAGTCATGAAATAGCCGACTGTTCAAATCCTGCAGCTCATTTGAGGGAGATGGAAATTGTGAGGGTCTATAAAACATGGTCAATTATTGATAAAGCGAAAAGTGACTCAGTAGAGTGACACCTAACATGTCCTAGCAATAGGGCATGTTATATAAAACCGGCATTGCAATGGAATTCGCAGACGGTAGACAGAACAACAAATACAACGGACACAGACATAAAGTCTGTTTATAAACGGAATAGAGGTTGTCGTGATGAAGACACTAGAACAAGCGTATCGTGAATTTGATTTTGACACTATGGTTCAACAACATCTGGCAGGAACGCCAGATTCACTCAATGCCTATACAGAATGCTGTGGACGTTTTCTGGGACAAAACCGGATCGCGTTAATCTGGGAAGGTAAAAATGGCAAGACCCAATATTGGACTTTTGAACAATTGGCTGAGGCTTCAGGACAATTGGCTCATTATATGACCTCACTGGGTTTACAAGCAGGAGACTGTATTGCCGGACTGCTCCCACGAACCCCAGAATTATTAATTACCATTCTAGCCACCTGGCGTATTGGTGCGATTTATCAGCCTTTATTTACCGCTTTTGAAAGCAAGGCAATCGAGCATCGTATTAATACCGCACATACCCGACTCATTATTACCAATCAGGAACAGCGAGCGAAACTGAATGATCTGGATATTCCACATATTTTAACCGTCCATCAAACGCCTGAAAGTATCAATCAGGATGCAGATTTCTGGACTGAACTGAAGCAATATCCAACTGAGTTTGAGCCGGTTCAAGGTCATTTTAGTGACATTTTCCTGATGATGTTTACTTCAGGTACAACGGGGCTGGCAAAATCAGTGCCTGTTCCCCTTAAAGCTTTACTGGCATTTAAAGGCTATATGCTGCACGCCGTAGATTTACGTGACGAAGATACTTTCTGGAATCTGGCAGATCCGGGTTGGGCTTATGGTCTGTATTATGGAATTGCAGGTCCATTAAGTTTGGGGCATAGCATTATTCTGGATGAACGTGCCTTTAGTGTAGACAATGCTGTTGAAGTCATTAAAAAATATCGGGTGAATAACCTGACTGGTTCTCCAACTGCATTCCGGATGTTCTTTGGCTTTAAGGAGAAATTTGATGCTGAGATTAGCTCGTGTTTACGTGTGGTCAGTAGTGCAGGTGAGCCATTAACGCCTGAAGTCATTCAGTGGTTTAATCATGAAATGGACGTGAATATCTACGACCAGTATGGACAGACTGAACTTGGGATGGTGATTGCCAATCATCATGCGCTGGAGCATCACAAGAAAATCGGTTCTGCTGGCTTTGCCATTCCAGGACATCGTTTTGCAGTTTTAAATAAAGAGCATCAGGAAGTCGAAAAAGGTGGTATTGGTACTTTGGCCATGGACTACTCAGCCTCACCTTTGATGTGGTTTGAAGGCTATGGCGGTAATAATCGGAAAGCCTTTGTGGGACAGTACTATTTAACAGGAGATACCGTAAAACTGAATGAACATGGTGGAATAGATTTCATTGGTCGTGCGGATGATGTCATTACGACTTCGGGTTATCGAGTTGGACCTTTTGATGTAGAGAGTACCTTGCTGGAGTGTGAAGAGGTGCTCGAGTCCGCTGTGGTTGGAAAACCAGATCCGGAACGTACCGAAATTGTGAAAGCCTTTGTAGTGCTTAAATCACAATATGCCGCTAGTGAAGAACTGATGCTGAAATTGCAAAACTATGTGCGTTCCCGTTTATCTAAACATGCCTATCCGAAAGAGATTGAGTTTGTAAGTGATTTACCTAAAACATCTAGCGGTAAAATTCAGCGTAATCTGCTTAAACAACAGGAAATTGCTAAGATTCAAGGCATTAAACAGGTCAGTTAATATATTCATTTAAATATATTGAAAAGGTCGCAATTGCGGCCTTTTTTATACGATTAATTTGTTTATGTTCGAATTTATCAGAGAAAATAATTGTCATTACAATATAATATATTTCATCTTTTAAATAAAATAAATCAAAAATTTAGCCTCTTATTAAGAGGCTAAATTGAAGGTGGAATTCTTATTTACTTATAGATCAACTTTTTTGTGCTCAGCATCTGGTTCCCCAGCTTCGCCAGTCACACCACCTTTTAATGCCTTAAATAGCTGCGTTACTTTGTTATCGGTGACATTCCAGTATTCTGCACTTTCAGCTTCAGCAATCAGTACACGCACGCTAGGATCATCTTTACCTTCAAACCAGTTTTCTGCCCATGGATTCCATAATTTTTCAATCAAAATACGGTCAGTACTGATCTGTGCATTTGCGCTGATTGATACATAAATACCATCAGAAGGTTTAGCGAAAGACAGGCCAATCTGAGTACGACCAGTATTGGCAGCTTTCACCAGATCATTGGTGTCACGCATGATGAAATACAAATTCTGATCTTCATTCATTTGCTCAGAATTGAGCATGGTCATTGGCTGAGAATGAATTTCCTGACTTTCGGTCATATGGCTGATCATGGTGTAACGCACATCTTTAATTAGTTCCCATAATTTTTCACGATAATTATGCTGATTTTGTTCGTTCATCTATATGCTCCATACTATTTATTGAAAGCGAGGATAATTGCTATTCCTTAAGCAGCTTAATCATATTTGGGAATGGATACAGAGGGTCTCACTGAACTGATACATTTTCCTACTGAATTGCAGGTAGCAGCTACAGAAGTGCTAAACAATCGAAATTCAGTTACAGGGTGATAAAAGAATAGAAGAACGAGGTTCCAGGAAGATGTAATACGTGAATAAATTAAGTGGCATATAGATCAAGTTAAGTGCATTCATAATATGACTATTACATATTTATTAGGACACTATCAGCTTGATACGGAGCATTTAACTGATATGCTATTTGGCGCTAGTATTGCCAAGCCATTTATTGATTTGCTGTTTATGCGCAGAGAAGTTAATTTGCTCGAGATTTATCCGCATATTGAAATTTCGGTAAATGCACTTTTTGTGGCATATGCTTCTTAAAAATCTTCGAAACAAGGAACGACGTTGTCTATATCGACTATGGATGCCATATCCCCAGAGTTTGAACTCACCGATGCTGAATTGCACTTATATAGTCGCCAGATTCTTCTGGATGGTTGGGATATTGAAGCACAGGAAAAGCTGAAATTTTCTAATATCTGTATCGTGGGGTGTGGCGGGATTGGTTGTGCCTTGGCAGAACTTCTGGCACGAGCGGGTGTAGGCAAAATTACTCTGATTGATCCTGATACCATCGAGATGAGTAATCTACAACGACAACTGGCATTTACGCCAAATGATTTAGGCTTTTATAAGGCAGAAATACTCGCGAAAAGGCTGGCTCAGATTAATCCGAATGTTCAGGTTGAATATATTAATCAGGCTTTAACAACTGAAAATGCAGAAAGTATCATTGAACATCAAGATCTGGTGCTGGATGGATGTGATCAGTTCGAGACACGTTATCTGATCAATCAAAGCTGTGTAAAACTGAATGTGCCTTTAATCAGTGCTTCTGCGATTGGTTTGCAAGGGCAACTGTTCATGATGGAAGGGGATTCAGCTTGCTATGCCTGCCTGTTTCCACCTGAACATCAGGCTGATACCAGTTTGCGTTGTGCAGATTCAGGCGTATTGGCGACTACGCCAAATGTGATGGCGAGTTTGCAAGCTCATCATGCATTGCTTTATTTAGGCCTGGGTAAAATGCCACTTAGACAGAAACTTCTACTCTGGGATGGTCTGAGTTTCAAACAGCGCATTTTAAGTTTCGAAAAAGATACAGATTGCCCGGTCTGTCAGGCAAGATAGGCCTGCAAAATTTAATTTTTTTGCTACACTGCATGTAATTAATTTTTCCTAAGACATTATGAAAAAAAATATCTGGTTAGATGGAATACGTTCGGTTGCCCGTATGGGTGAAACCGCGGTAGTTGCGGCGAAGGCCGGCATTAAATATGCCACTGAAAAGCCAAGTAATGCCAAACTCATGCGTGAAACATTTGAGTCTTTAGGCTCAACCTATATCAAGCTCGGTCAGTTTATTGCCAGTACGCCGTCGCTGTTTCCGCGTGAATATGTGGAAGAGTTTCAGGGCTGTCTGGATCAAACACCGACCTTGCCATTCAGCTATATCCAGGAAGTGCTAGCATCAGAGTTTTCTGGCCGAAACTTGGATGAAATCTTTGCCTCAATTGAGGAAACACCACTGGCTTCTGCTTCCATTGCACAGGTACATGCGGCCAAGCTGGTTTCTGGTGAAGATGTGGTCATTAAAGTACAAAAACCGGGTGTGGAAACAATTCTATATACCGATTTAAATGTATTGCATTGGGCGACCAAACTGCTGGAAAAAGCAGTGCCGAAAGTAAAATTTGCGTCATTGGCAGATATTGTCGAAGAAATCAAAACCCGAATGGTGCGTGAGGTTGACTTCATCGAGGAAGCACAAAATCTGGATGATTTCGTCAATTATCTGAATATCACCAATAATAAGGCAGCAACTGCTCCTAAGGTTTATCATCAATATTCAACACGTCGTGTGCTGACCATGCAACGTTTATATGGCGTGCCACTGACTGATTTTGAAGTGGTGAAAAAGGTCGCTAAAGACCCGTCACAGGTTCTCATCACTGCAATGAACACCTGGTTTGGCAGCCTGATGATGTGTAACAGTTTCCATGCTGATTTACACGCGGGTAATCTGATGCTGCTTGAAGATGGTCGTGTGGGCTTTATTGATTTTGGTATTGTCGGCCAGCTTAAACCAGAAGTCTGGACAGCGTGTATGGCCTTTATGGATGCCTTGCAGCATACCAATTATACCCTGATGGCAGAGAATATGCTGAAAATGGGTATGACTGCAGTTGAGATTGATACCAAAGTGCTTGCGGCTGATCTTGAACGTTTATTTAGTGGTGTGATGTTAGCTGATCCTCAGGATCTATTAACTTCAAGCCCTGCAGATCTCAACGATATCATGATGGATATGGTAGCAGTCGGTGAACGTCATGGCATTCGTTTCCCACGTGACTTTGCTTTATTGTTCAAGCAAATGCTGTATTTCGACCGTTTCATGAGAATTCTGGCGCCGTATACAGATATCTATGCAGATCAGCGTTTGCAGATGGTTCAGACTATGGACCCAAATTTGCTGTTAAAGCACTAATTTAATCCCTCCCGTCCTCCCTTTAAGAAAGGGAGGCTTTCATTACAAAATAAATAGAAGTGATGAAAGTCCCTCTGTATTAAAGAGGGATTTAGGGAGATTATTGGTAAATATTAAATTCCGAGTTTTAAAATGGACGCAATTATTATTGAAGGCTTAAAGGTCGATACAGTAGTCGGCTGCTTTAATTGGGAGCGTCAAATCATTCAGCCTTTAATGCTGGATCTAAACATTCGTACCAACTTAGAACAAGCGGCACAGTCAGATGAACTGGAAGATACTTTGAATTATGCCGAAATCTGCGAGATTTCAGCGCGGGTGATTCAGGAAGCTCAGCCAAAATTGATCGAACATGCAGCAAAACTGGTACTAGACGCGCTTTTTGCTACCTTTGAAAGTGTAGAATCGATTATGATTACGATCCGTAAGCCTGCCATTATCGCGCAAGCCAATTCTGTAGGGATACGTCTTGAACGCCACCGCAACGATATTCGCCCTAGCACTGGCGAGTAATTGTCATCCACAGCAACATTTTCAGGCTGCCCAGCAACGGATCAGTGAGTTGGGGGAAGTCCGGTTTTCTCCAATTTACCTCATTCCATGTCGGGATAGTATCGGAGCAGATTACTGGAATGCGGCCTGCCTCCTATACAGTGAAGTTTCTGTTCAAGATATGACAGATTTATTAAAGCAAATGGAAACGGATTCAGGGCGGGTTCGACCATCGCATCAGATCAGCCTGGATGTCGACCTGATTGCATGGGGAAATGATTTAAGCCAGATGGAATTTAATCCCAAAAAATTACCGCTTGCACTAGACGTAAAAATCCCGATGCATGACATCTGGTCTCATCCTGCATTTGAATATGATCGCCGTCTTCAATATCCACAAGTCAAAATTTAATCTGTATCTGAAATTAATCTAATGAATTTTTCAGTTTTATCTAAGTAGGGGATCTGTATTTGCCAAAAAACTGTTATTTACTTTTTCTTTTTATAAAAAATAACTAACAACACAATAATTGCGAATAGAATGCCAAGAATAATACCTGTTTCCATACGTCACCTTTAAAGCATTATTTTTTTGATAAATAGGTCATAGCTATTTAATAGTTATACCTGTCTCAATCGTTCTAGAATTTTAATAAATACGAGATGAAACCGGTTCGATTATAACAGTTAAATAAACGAATAGAGTTTGATTAAAATGTGAATCAATATTCTGTTGGATAGGCGGTTAAATTGATTGATCTACACTCAAAAAACGATCAATGAGTTATCTTGTTTAAGAATTCATAAGAATAAAAAAAGCCCTCAAAAAAGAGGGCTTCATTTGATACTTAAATATAATAACTGGTTTTAGTCATTAACTTGGAAATACCGGTCATAGCAATCTTGACTGGAAGGGGTAAATCTACACCGCCTGCAGCCAAAGCTGTATCACGATGATGCAGTTCATCTTCATTCATTTGTTCCAGAATGCGACGTGAGCGTTCATCCTGTGCGGGCAGCTGATTAATATGATGCTGTAAATGCATACTCACTTGGCGTTCGGTTTCAGCAACAAAACCCAGACTGTATTTGTCACCCGCAATGCCGGCAATTGCACCCATCCCAAAGGAAAGGCCGTACCAGACCGGATTAAGTAAACTGGTATGGCTATCCAGTTCTTGTAAGCGGTCTTCACACCAGGCCAGATGATCCTGCTCCTCAATTGCCGCCTGTTCCATTTCCCGACGTACATTTGGTAATTTCGCGGTTAATGCCTGTCCATGATAAAGCGCTTGGGCACAAACCTCACCACTATGATTCACACGCATTAAACCAGCCACATGACGGGCATCACTTACGGTAAGCTGAGTTTCGACCGGTTTGGCTGGATTTTCCCGTTGTGAGGAAGTCGTTCCGGGAACAAGACTGCGTAATGCCTGGTCAAAAGAATGAATAAGCTTATCGACACCTGTATATTGACGCATGAATTAATCCTCCAAAGGGGCTTTTGCAGTTTTGATCATCGATTTCAATCTATAAAGCAGCCATAAAGTAAACAGGCCACTCAACACTGCAGTAATACAGAAAAGTATTTTAAGATCAAACTCTAAAATGCTTAAAATAATAATTGAGAATATAGCAGAAGATACCATGAAAACGGCATTCAGGATGTTATTTGCTGCAACCACACGTGCACGATGTGAGCGGGGAGAATGCGCTTGCATCATGGCATACAGCGGCACGATATAAAAACCGCCACTAATGCCCAATAAAATTACTGCCAGCATGACATGATAATAGCTCCAGCCTTGCTGGAATAAATCTGCCAAGCCAAGTAGAGCACCAGTACGTTCCGGGACAAAGGCAAGACTTGCTGCCAGATACAATGCAAAAACTACAAGACCAATAGCGCCAATAGGAACCATTTTAATATTGACCTCAGTACCACCTAATCTACGGCATAGATAAGAACCTAAACCGATCCCGACAGAGAAAAAGGTTAAAAGCAGACTGGCAACATTTTCAGAAGCATGCAGGTTTTGTAAGGTAAGCTGTGGAATCTGGGTCAAATAAGTCGCACCATAAAACCAGTACCAGGAGTTACCCAGCAGAATTAAAAAAACCAGCGGTAAACTTTTAGCATATTTAATGGTCTGAAAGCTGGTCCGGAAAAAGTTCCAGTCAATATTGATTTCGGGTGCTGGAATACTCTGCTTCAGAATATAACGACTGGAGAGATAGCCAACCACGGCAATACTTAACACCGTCAGGCTGATCCAGATCAGATTGCCTGTAGAAGCAGCAATGACTGCACCACCCAGAATCATACCGAATAAAATCGCTAATGAAGTGCCTGACTGAAATAGTGCGTTACCTGACATCAATTCATCCGGTTTTAATACTTCAGGCAAAATGGCATATTTAATCGGGCCGAAAAAAGTGGATTGAGTACCCATTAAAAACAGGGCGAACAATAGCATCCATAAATGACCGAGTAGGAAACCAACAGTCCCCAGAATCATGATCACAATTTCAAAAATCTTTAGATAGCGAATCAGCTGGGAACGTTCATATTTGTCTGCAATCTGGCCTGCCGTCGCAGAGAAAATAAAATAAGGCAAAATGAACAATAATGCGGCAAGGTTATTTAGTGTGCTAATACTGGCTGATTGTTGCTGAATCCAACCATAGGTAATCACCAGTAATAATGCCTGTTTAAAAACATTATCATTCAGTGCACCAAAAAACTGGGTCAGGAACATGGGTAAAAAGCGGCGGCTCGCTAACAAATGTTCATTGTTGTTCATATAAGACGTGCTACATTAAGATTTATTAAGAAATGTGAGATATACGTAAACATTGAGAAAAATCATGTAAGATACTTTCGTCCATGTAAAGGCAAAACCCAATAATTTAAGTTCTTTAGCTTATCTTTTTCGGTCAAATAATCAATTAAAGAATGTATTCGTTTAGAGTTTGCTATGCCCGCAAAGAGAAAATTTAAACAAACGATGCTGAATCGTAGTATGGGGTCTCTCGTACCGTATCATGGCCGAGCCAGGCTATGTATGAGTATATTTTTCATGATGTTATCGCATCAGGGCATGGCACAAACTGAGCAGACGGAAACTCCGGTAGCACTCTCTCAGGCAGAAATGATCGAAGAGTTATCCCAGGAAGCCGTTCGACAAGGGGTAGCTACGACCGAAGCTGAAGCGACAGAAAAAGTTGAAGAAGCCTTAGAACCTGAAACTTCGACCGTAGATAGTATGCAAATGCTGCAAGAGCAGCAGACTATGGGAACGTCTCTGGGTGAATTTCAGCCAATTGAGTTTGATGATTTAGAAAGCCTGCCGGTGCAAACGATTGACCAGAGCATGGCCAATGAGATTTATCAGGTTGCGGAAGAAGCGAAACGCGAGGCGCAAGCCTATCGCCAGACCGCGCAAACTGAAACAGTAGTCAATGATATGAGTCAGCAGGAACTGGTTGAAATCAATCAGGCACCTGTGAATGTTGATCAGCTTATGCAGTCCATTCAGGCCGATAGTCAGATCATCGTGCAAAGAAATGAGTCGGATGCGACCTTATCCGAATTGCCTGCACCAACAACGCCTGAAAATGACAAACGTCCGAATATTTTCAAGCGACTGTTTTATAAAATCCGTCCACCTCGCCAGATTATGACCGCCAGTTTGCCTCGGATCAGTGCAGATGTGGTCATTGTGAATGGAAATGGCACTGCGCAAAGCAATGGCGGATTGAATCGTAAAGCCCAGTCAGAAGGTTATACGAATCTCAGAAATAATGTAAAAGCTAAACTTTCCAGCTTTACCCAGGAATCCTTTGAAGATTTTTCATCTGCATTACCGCAACTCCGTAATCTGTCCAATCAGGCTGCCCAAGCTGTAGGTTATTACAATGCCCAGTTCAGATTTGAAAAATTATCTGACAGTCGGGTTAGAGTCTATGTGACTCCGAATGAGCCGGTCATTATCAATACCCATAATATTGAGTTTAGTGGCCCAGGTGGTGAACAGCCGCAGTTCCAGGTTATTAGTCTTCTACCGGAACAGGAAGAAGGTGATATCTTTAACCATGGGGATTATGAAAAAACCAAAGACCGGATTAATACCGCAGCCAGCAATAATGGTTATTTTGATGCGTACTGGCGCTTGCATGATGTGCGCATTGCCCAACCCGAAAATACAGCCGATGTGAACCTACGCTTTGAAACAGGTGAGCGTTATAAACTGGGTAATGTAGAGTTCAGGATGAGTGATCCTGAAAAAGAATTTCCGCTAAATCGTGATGTACTGGAAAGTCTGGTTACTTGGGAAGATGGTGCTGATTACACCTTCTGGCGTGTGAATAGTCTGGCCAACAACCTGACGAACTCACGTTATTTTAACTATACGCTGGTGGATGCGATTCGTCCTGATCCTATTGATCGAGAGCTGGAACTGGCACCGGATATTCAGAGTCTGATAGAAGAACAGAAGTTTTCAGAAGATGAAATAGGTGTAGCCAAGAAAGCTGCACCGGCATCCGATCAGGAAGTTACCCAGGATGTGGTGGATGAAGATCAGTTTGCTGGTAGTCGTGATGCAGAGAATCCAAATTTAAGAACTTTGCGGGTTCAGCAACAGACTAAAGAAGACGAAGAAGAACGTTTAAAGGCTCAGGCTCGTGAAGAGAAAAAAATTCCGGTGATCGTGACACTGAATGCAGACCGTCTTAACAGTGCCGAAGTTGGTCTGGGTTATGGTACGGATACCGGAACACGCTTACGTGGACAATATCGCCGCGCGATCGTAAACAAGCGTGGTCACTCATTTGATGCCAACCTTGAATTGTCACAAATCCGTCAGTCAATTGATGGCCGTTATAATATTCCATACAACCATCCACTTAATGACTATATCAGTATCGTAGGTGGTTATGAGCGTGAAGAACGTGATGGTGTGGCTCAAGGTGATGGCCTGTTAATTGAATCCGCGGTACTCGGTGCTGACCGGATTATTAAAAACCCGCGTGGCAGCTGGCAACAAACTTACGGTCTGCGTTACCGCCTGGATCGTCTGACGCAGGATGGTTCGGTCGATTTTAGCCAGATTCCGGAAGCATTCAGATTCAATACTGAAGATGAACAGCAGTCTTTACTGGTGGGTTATGAAGTTTCCCGTACCGATAGTGATCGCCGGGTGAATCCGACCAAGGGCTTTAAGCAAACCTATAAAGTCGAATTGGGCAGTGAAGCTTTATTGTCTGATGCCGATATGGCGATTGTGAATGCAGGCTGGCGTTTTATCTATTCATTAGGCGAAAATGCCGATCACCAGTTTGTCGGTCGTGCGGATCTGGGTTATATCTTTACTGAAGATTTTGCCAAAGTACCCTATAACCTGCGTTATTTTAGTGGCGGTGACCAGAGCATCCGTGGTTTCGACTATAAGAGCCTTTCTCCAGAAATTGAAGGCTTTAAAGTGGGCGGACAGGCTTTGGGTGTGGCTTCACTGGAGTATAATTATCAGTTCAGGGAAGGCTGGCGCGCTGCGGTATTTGCGGATGCCGGAAATGCCTATAATGAGGATTTTAGTAATCCAACAGAATATGGTGCGGGGCTGGGGATTCGTTGGGCTTCACCGATTGGCCCAATTCGTTTAGATGTGGCGACCGGACTGTCGGATGATAATTATCCGATTCGTCTGCACTTCTTTATTGGCTCGCAGTTATAAAACATTTATTAATTAAAAATAGTTATTTGGGTAGATCATGGTCGAGAACCAACCACAGCCAGAACAAGAGCAACAACCTGAAGTTGTGCCGAAAAAGCGCCGTATATTTAGAAGTATTCTATTGTCGGTTCTTTTTTCTCTTATTTTTCTGCTGTCTGTACTGGCGATCCTGTTTTCTACCGATAAAGGCAGTAAATTTCTGCTCGATCAGGTGATGCAGCGCCAGGAAATCATTCATTATGAATATGAAGGTGGCAACCTGTGGCGCGGGATTATCCTGAAAAATGTTCTGGTCACCCTGAAACCGGTCGATGTCAAAATTGATCGTGCTGATGTCAAGCTGGGTTGGCGGGCGATTATCAAAAAAGAAATTCATCTGACTGAAGCAGATGTACTGAATTTACAGATTATTAATAAAAATCCGCCAAGTGATGAGCCATTCAAGTTCAATGCTATTCGTTTACCGTTTGTATTGCGGGTTGATCATTTACTTCTCGATCACTTGGTGATTAAAACCCAGACCAATGCAGTTGATTTTTATAATATTGAACTGAATGAAGCATTATGGTCAGGTACCGAGCTGAATTTCGAAGATTCCCGCATGGATATGGGCTATCTGTCGGTACGCGAAGCTACCGGGAAAATGCAGTTTGAAGGTAAATATCCACTAGATGCACGCGGGATTTTAAATCTGCCTTCACTCAGAGAAAGCCTGAATATTCACGATATTCAAGTACGTGCTAGAGGTACACTGGATACTATTCAGGCCGGGGTCGCGACCAACACGCCAGATTTGCTGACGGGCTGGGCGATTCTGCACCCGATGCGTCCCAATGTACCCATGCGTGGTGAACTCCAGTTCAAGCAATATCACTGGCCAATCCTGACAGAGCAAAAACTGTTTACGAAAGATGGTGTGGCCGAGTTTAATGGGAATACCAAGCGCCTGGATTTGAATGTCCGCACCGATATTGAAGGTGAAAATATCCCGGATGGGCAATATACCGCAGTGATGTATACCGATCTGGTCAATCAGCTCAATATTACTGATCTAAATGGTCAGCTAATGAAAGGTTCGGTAAGCCTGGCAGGTACTGTAGGCTGGGCTGATCGGGTGGATTGGGATCTGACAGGTCGCATGAATGGGATTGATCCAAAACATCAGCGAATTCCACAGGTGGTGCAAGACTTTCTGCCACCAAGTCTGGACGGTAATATTGCCTCTACCGGTAACCTGGAAAATGGCCTGCATTTAACAGGACTGGTGGATTTTGACCGCTATGAAACCTGGAATATCAAGCTGGATCAGAAGCCGGTTAAAGACAATAAAGCTCAACCGATGTTACTGGATGTGGCCTGGAAAAATATTGATCGTGCTGTGCCTTATATCGGCTGGTTAAAAAGTGAATCAGGCGATGTTGATCTGGTACTGGTCGAAGGCCAGCAGAATATCCATGTCGCTACTCAGGTTGCTCAGCATGAAGAAGGGCTGTTGCCGACAGGAATGTATCAGGCACAACTAAACCTGAAAAATAATATTCTGAATGTTCCAAGTTTTAAATATAGTGGAAATGGACAGGCCGGCAGTCTAACAGGTAATGCACGGGTTGAACTGCCAGAAGAAAAACGTCAGCTCAAATGGTCCGCAGTATTAAATGCCCAGAACCTGAATACTCAAACTCTGGCTGCAGCTTCACCAATTGACCGCTTGAATGGTCGGGTAAAAGCCAGTGGTTATGCACGCCCGAATCAGCAAATTATTAATCTTAGCGGTGTAGATCTGACCGGACGACTGGCTGCGCAAAATGAAACCGTTCATCTGACAGGTAATAGTAATATTGCCTTGTTGTTCCATGATGAAAAAGCAGGTGGCGGATTCAAAAGTTATGCGGTCAATTATGATGGTGCATTAAGTGCCAGCCAGATCAAGGCCAGTCAGGGATTGTTGAAACTGCGCTTGTCAGGTACGCCTGATATGCTGAATATCAAGGAACTGCGTCATGATGGTGTCGCAGGAAAAATTAATGCCAATGGTCAGGTGAATCTGGCAAATGGTATTGGCTGGAATGTAAATGCCTCTCTGGTGCGATTCAAACCTCAGTATTTCAATGCCAAGCTTAAAGGTGAATTGTCTGGTAATCTGCAAACTCAAGGTGTCTGGTCGGATGCAGTGAAGCGTATCCAGATTCAACGCTTAAATCTGGCCGGTATGTTGAATAATAAACCGGTACGCGGTAAGGGTAATCTGGCTGTATTGATTGACTCCAAGCAGCGTGGTTTTGTACCGCAGCAGTTTGAAGCCAATAACCTGTTCCTGTCTTATGCCAGCAACCAGCTACAGGCCACAGGTAATGCGCAGAATTTGCAACTTAAAGTGAATGCGCCGGCATTATATGAGCTTTATCCGGGATTAAGAGGCCGGGTACAAGGCTATATTAATATGCAGGCACAACCGCGTTTACAAGCAACTGCAAATCTGGCAGTGGATAATTTTGCCTTCAAGAACCTGTTTAGCGTAGACAAGATTCGGGTACGTGGCCAGTTGCCGACTTCACAAACCACACCGACTTTATTGACTGCGACCATGGATCAGTTGCGTAGTGGCAATAGACAGATTGTACGTGGTGAAGTTTCACTGGCTGGAACCCGCGCCGCGCATGTACTGCAAGTTCAGGCTGAAAACAAGCTGTCTAAATTCTTTGTTCAGCTGGCAGGTGGTTTTAATGCACAAAATAACTGGTTAGGCCAGATCCAGCGCGGTGATTTCGACTCACTGCGTACCCATCTGGTACAGCGTCAAAATGCAGCTGTGATTTATAACACTGCACAGTCGGATCTGTTTGTTGGCGTTCATTGCTGGATGAGTCAGCAAAGCCAGCTCTGCTTTGATCAGCCGATTCGAGTCAATAAAACTCGAGGCAGTGCTTCTTTTATTACCCGTAACCTTGATCTGGCTGACTTTAGTGCCTTCCTGCCAGAAGGTATAGCATTAACCGGTAAAGTGAATGGTTATGCCAAGGCAGCTTGGGCACAAGGTGCTAAACCGAAGATTGATGCACGTCTGGTAACCCGTAATGGGGTGATTGGCTTATCTTCTGATGATCCGGAATATTTAGGCTCGACCTTAAAATATGATGAAGTGGGGCTGGTCGCAAAAAGCGTGGCTGCTGGACTACAGATTCGTCTGGATGTGAAAACGCCGGATATTGGTACAGGCTATGCCAATGTGATTATTGATCCATATCGTGACAATAAACCAATGCGTGGGGAGATTGCCTTTAACCAGGTTCAACTGAAGGTCTTTAAGCCATTCATTCAGGATGTGCGTAATCTGGATGGTACCTTGTCTTATGCAGGTAAAATTAGTGGAACGTTAACCGATCCATTACTTGAAGGTGAAATTCGGGTTAAGGACGGGGCGATCAGTATGATTTCATTGCCAGTCAATCTGACCAATGTGCAGCTCTATTCATCAGTCCGTCAAAATACCGCGACTATTAATGGTGCATTTAATAGTGGTCGTGGCGCTGGTAAATTAACTGGCTCTGTAGACTGGAAAGGGGATCCTCGCGTACAGCTTAAACTTCAGGGTGAAAATTTGCTGATTCGTCAGGCACCACTGATTACTGCGGTGGTTACACCTGATTTGACCTTGGATATGTATCCGTTCAATAAAAAATTGAGCTTGAGTGGCAAGGTCGATGTTCCTCGTGCACTGATTTCAATGCCTGAAGCGTCTGAACCTGTGGTGGGCTTGTCTTCTGACGTACGCGTAGTACGTGAGGGAGATGACCAGCTCGCCATTCTGAAAGCTGCACGTCCATGGGATATTCGCGCAGATGTTGCAGTGTCGTTAGGAAACCAGGTGATCTTCCAGGGCTTTGACAGCCGTATTCCACTCTTAGGTCGTGTCAATCTGACGCAACGTGGTCTGGAATCTGCGATGCGTGCCAATGGCGCGATCGGGGTATCGCAACGGGTGAAAATTGAAGCCTATGGACAAAGTCTGGATCTGAACCGTGCGATTGCGCGTTTTAATGGCCCACTGTCGAATCCAACTTTAGATATTGATGCCAATAAATCCATTCAAGGTAGTACGGTGGGTGTACGTGTCACTGGTACAGCCTCAAGTCCTGCCATTCAGGTGTATAACGATGCTGGTCTGTCTGAACAGGAAGCGTTGAATGCCCTGATTACTGGTCGTATCAATGAAGGGGCTTCAGGTTTAAGTCAGGCGGAAGGTTTCAGATCTGATGTAAACAACACCATTGCAGCCGCAGGGATTAGTCTGGGCTTGGGCGGTACGCGTGCCTTGACCAACCAGATTGGTCGTAGCTTTGGCCTGAGCGGCCTGGCACTGGATGCACAGGGAACCGGGGATGATACTCAGGTGTCTGTAACCGGTTATATTACGCCAGACTTATATATCCGTTATGGGGTTGGCGTATTTACCCCAGTGAACAAGCTGACTTTACGTTATCAAATGAATCAGCGTTTATATCTGGAAGCCAGTCAGTCTTTAGAGCGTGCAATTGACTTGTTCTATAACTGGAGATTCTAATCTAATAAAAAGCCCTCTAAATGAGTAATGCCAGTCAGTTAAGAGATTGACTGGCATTTTTTTGGGTATTTCTGTGGTTTCCCTTTCACAACTCGTGGGTAGTTTCTACTTCTTTTTTTCAGTAAAACATACCTTTTAGATTTTTCCATTAAACTTTCTAGATGTTTAGGCAAATTACCTGCGGAAGCCAAAGAATCAAACTTCAATAGGTTAAGGATAGCAATAGAGGTAATATGAAAGCTCATTCT